>NZ_JBHTRF010000041.1:0-34881 GCF_042796115.1 Kitasatospora sp. NPDC056446
TACTGCAGGGGGGACCCTGTGGGAGAGTAGGACGCCGCCGAACAATCATTCAGAAAAACCCCCATCCGGTATCCGGATGGGGGTTTTTCGCATTTTCGGACCAGCCCACCGGCCCGGTGTTCCTGCAACCACCGGCAGGTGGTCCTAGGTCTACCCCGGATTTGGGGTGTCATGGCCAGTGTGGGTGGCGGACGGTTCGTGAACACTGATGGACGACGATCGGTACCGGCAACAGGAGCTTCCCGTGACAACAGCGAGTCGTACGAGCGGCACGTCCGTACGTGCTCAGGCCCAGGCGGCCTTCGTGGCCGGCGGAGAGGGGCTGGCGCGGCTGGGCGTGGTGGTGGCCGCCGCGGTGCCGGGGGCGGTGCTGCCGGTGGGCGCCGCGGTCTTCGCGGGTGTGCTGTCCTTCCAGTTCCTCCAGCGGTTCGGCCTGGAGGTCTTCGGCCCCCTGCTGGTGGCCGCGGCCGTCGGCGCGGTGGTGGCCGCCGCCAACGTCCGCCGCACCGCGAACCGGACGCGCGGGCTGTTGGAGCGCTGGTTCGGCGTCCGGCTGCCGGCGAGGTACGAGCCCATGCCGGGGCTGGAGATGGACGGACGAGGGCACTGGTGGACGGGCTACTCGTACCACCGGTCCCGGGCGGTGGCGAAGTACGCGCAGCTGGTCCACTGGGGCCTGCGGGACCGGACGACGCGTGCCGAGCTGACCTGGCTCGGCGTGAACCCGTTCCTGACGCTGGCCCTGGCCGGGCCGGTGGTGGCGCTGCTCGTGCTGGGCGCGGCCGTCATACTGGGCGGGCCGGTACCGGCGGACGGGTTCGGCCCGCTGAACGGGCGCATGACGTCGGCCCTGTTGGGCATCGTGCTCGGGGCCGCCATGGTCGTGGCCGGGATCCTCGTGGCACCGCTCGCGGTGCGGACGTACGCGGAGGTGGCCCGCCGGATCCTGGACCAGGAGGGCCGGGCGTCGCACGCGCAGCTGACGAGGCGGGTGGCCGAGCTGACCGAGACGCGGGCCGACGCGGTGGGCAGCCAGGCGGCCGAGCTGCGGCGGATCGAGCGCGACTTGCACGACGGCGCGCAGGCGCGGCTGGTGGCGATCGGGATGACGCTGGGCACGATCGAGCACCTGATGGAGACCGACCAGGAGGCCGCGCGCGAGCTCCTCGCCGAGGCCCGGCAGTCCTCGGCCCGGGCCTTGCAGGAGCTGCGGGACCTGGTCCGCGGGATCCACCCGCCGGTGCTCGCCGAGCGTGGACTGGGCGACGCCGTACGGGCGCTGGCACTGGACGGCGCCCTGCCGACCGAGGTGTTCGTGAGCGTGCCGGACCGGCTGCCGGCCCCGGTCGAGGCCGGCGTGTACTTCAGCATCTGCGAGCTGCTGGCCAACGCGGCCAAGCACTCGGGCGCCGAGCAGGTGTGGGTGGACATCCTGTACCGGGCCGGCTTCCTGCGGGTCACGGTGACGGACGACGGCGTCGGGGTGGCCGATCCCTCCCGGGGGACCGGACTGCGCGGAATCGAGAAGCGATTGGGTACCTTCGACGGTGTCCTCGCCATCGACAGCACGTCGGGCGGTCCCACCACCATCACCTTGGAGTTGCCGTGCGAGTTGTCCTCGCCGAGGACCTCTACCTCCTTCGCGAAGGTCTGATCAGGCTGCTGGAAGCGCACGGGTTCACCGTCGTCGCGGCGGTGGAGACCGGGCCCGAACTGCTGGAGGCGCTGCTGGCGCACCGTCCGGACGTCGCGGTGGTCGACGTCCGGCTGCCCCCGACGCTCACCGACGAGGGGCTGCAGGCGGCGCTCAAGGCTCGTCGGGAGATCCAGGGCCTGCCCGTCCTGGTGCTGTCGCAGCACGTCCAGCAGCTGTACGCGCGGGAGTTGCTGGCCGACGGCACGGGCGGGATCGGCTACCTGCTGAAGGACCGGGTGTTCAACGCGGGGCAGTTCATCGACGCGGTCCGCCGGGTGGCGTCGGGCGGGACGGCGATGGACCCGGACGTGATCGCCAAGCTGATGCAGACCACCTCACGCCGGCCGGGCCCACTGCTGCGGCTGTCCCCGCGTGAGCGCGAGGTGCTGGAGCTGATGGCCGAGGGCTGTTCCAACTCGGCCATCGGCGCGCGGCTCTCGGTGAGCGACGGTGCGGTGGCCAAGCACATCGCCAACATCTTCAGCAAGCTCGAACTCGCCCCGGACGAGGACGCCAACCGCCGGGTGCTGGCCGTGCTGACGTACCTCAACGGGACGGCGGCGCAGAGCGGCTGACGGTGCGGCCGGTACCGGTGGGCGGGTCGCTCCGCACCGCTGCCCGGTTCCGTTCGCGTCGCACAGTGACACCCCAGGCTGTGGAAACGCTTAAACAGGTGTACGAGTAAACTCCGGTGGGCCGAGCCCGGAGGTCGCTCGACCGTCCGGCGGCCCGACCAGCGGGACCCGGCAGTCGAGGCAGCGTACGGCCGCAGCCGACATCCAGGGGTTGATAGACGTAATGGCACGCCCAACGCTCACCAAGGCCCATCGCGGCCTGCTCGGCCTGGTCGCGGCCGGCGCCTTCATCATCTCGGGCATCGGCTTCGCGGGCTCGTACAACGCGGTGCGCGAGCTGGCGTTGGAGAAAGGTTTCGGCGCCTTCTCCTATGCCTTCCCGATCGGCGTAGACGCGGGCATCGTCGTGCTCCTGGCACTCGACCTGGTGCTGACCTGGCTGCGGATCCCCTTCCCGATGCTGCGGCAGACCGCCTGGCTGCTGACCGTCGCCACCATCGCCTTCAACGCGGCCGCCTCCTGGGGCGACCCGCTCGGCATGGGGATGCACGCCGTCATCCCGGTGCTCTTCGTCGTCGTGGTCGAGGCCTCCCGCCACGCGGTCGGCCGGATCGCGGCGATCACGGCGGACCGCCACATGGAATCGGTCCGGGTGATGCGCTGGCTGCTGTCCCCGGTGCCGACCTTCCGGCTGTGGCGGCGGATGAAGCTCTGGGAGCTCCGCTCCTACGACGAGGTCATCCGCCTGGAACAGAACCGGCTGGTCTACCGGGCGCAGCTGCGCTTCCGCTACGGCCGGGGCTGGCGCCGCTCGGCGCCGATCCAGGCGCTGCTGCCGCTCAAGCTCGCCAAGTTCGGCGTGCCGCTGGACCCGGCGCTGCTCGACCGGCTGGACGACGAGGGCCGCGAGCGCGAGGCCAGGGAGACCCCGGCGGTGGAGCAGGCCGCACAGGAGCTCCCGCTCCAGGACGCCGCTGCGGCCGCCATCGCCCCGGCGACGGCCGCCGCGGTCGCAGCCCCGGCCGCGGTCGCGCAGGCCGCCCCGGTTGCCGCCGCCACCGCGGCGGTTCAGCCGCAGCAGCTCCGGCACCCGCAGCAGGAGGCCCAGGCGCCCGCGGCCGCAACTCCCGCAACTCCCGCCGCTCCCGCGACTCCCGCGCCGGCCCCCGCGGCTGTCGCGCCGATGCCCGCCGAGGTGGCCGCGCCCATGCTGGCGAAGCTGGCCGCCGTCCGGCTGCGTGCCGCGCAGGAGCCGGCGGAGGCACCGGACGAGGTCCCGCCGCCGCGCGGCGAGGAGCTGAACGTCTGGACCGAGCGCCCGGTCCGCACCACCGGCCACCCGACCGACGCCGCCCCGGGTGGACGGGTCCCCGGCCAGGCCTCGCCGTGGTTCAAGCCCCCGCGTCCGGTCGCCGAGGAGCCCGTTCCGGCCCCCGCGCCGCAGCAGCAGGGTGCGCCGTCCCCGGGGTCGGAGCAGGCGGCCCCGGTCGAGCAGCCGGTTCCGGCCGAGGAGCCCGCCCAAGCCGAGCAGCCCGAACCGCGCCCGGCGCCGGCCCGCCTCGACCTGGACCTGGTCTACGAGGCCCTGGTCTCGTACATGGACAGCAACGACGGGCGCCAGCCCGATCCCCAGCGCCTGGCCGCCTGGCTGACCAGCGAGTACGGCGTCACGGGCAACGCCCCGGACGGCTCGGTCCACCCCAAGGACGTCGCCGACCTCTACCCGAAGCTGCACGAGCGCTACGCCGCCGCCGGGAGGGACTGACCGCCAGCGCCACCGTCCGGCGCTCGGTCGGCCATTGACGCCCGACCCCGCCGGAGCTACCTTCGCCTCAACAAATTGTTGAAGCGCTGGTTCGGCATGGAGGAGTGCGGATGTCGCAGGTCGAGGTCGAGGTCGACGGAAACGGGCCGGCGGACGGGGCCTCCTTCTCCACCGGCGCCCGCGCCGCCGTCGAGGCGCTGCTCGGCCCCGTCGACGCCGAACTGGCGCGCCGCTACCCGGGCGACTCCGGGACCAGGCAGCCGGTGCACACCGTCTACGTCCCGGCCGACACCTTCGGCGCCGACACCGTGCGCGCATGGGGCCGCCAGGCCCTGACGGCCTTCGACACCCACGCCGGCACCCCCGCCGAGCTGGCCCGCGCCCTCGGCGTCGCCGACGACGCGCTGCTCGCCGACGTGCACGCGCGGGTGCGCGCCAAGCTGGCGCGCGAGCCGATCGAGGACCTGCGGATCGACTTCGAGGACGGCTACGGCCCCCGCCCCGACGCGGAGGAGGACGCGGCGGCCGTCCGGGCCGCCGAACTGGTCGCCGCCGCCGTGGCCGAGGGCGGCGCCCCGCCGTACGTCGGCATCCGGATCAAGTGCATGGAGGCGCCGGTCCGCGCCCGCGGCATCCGCACCCTGGAACTCTTCCTGGCCACCCTCCTGCGCCACGGCGGCCTCCCGGACGGGCTGGTGCTGACCCTGCCCAAGGTGACCTATGCCGAGCAGGTCACCGCGCTGGTCCGGCTGCTGGAGGACTTCGAGCACCGGGCCGGGCTGCCGGCCGGCCGGATCGGCTTCGAGATCCAGATCGAGACCACCCAGGCCGTCCTCGGCCCGGACGGCCGGGCCACCGTCGCCCGGATGATCGAGGCCGCCGAGGGCCGCGCCACCGGCCTGCACTACGGCACCTTCGACTACAGCGCGGCCTGCGGCGTCAGCGCGGCCCACCAGAGCATGGACCACCCGGCCGCCGACCATGCCAAGGCGGTCATGCAGGTGGCGGCGGCCGGCACCGGGGTCCGGCTCTCCGACGGCTCGACCAACGTCGTCCCGACCGGCTCCACCGAGCAGGTGCACGCCGCCTGGAAGCTCCACCACGACCTGGTCCGCCGGTCCCTGGCCCGCGCCTACTACCAGGGCTGGGACATGCACCCGGCCCACCTGCCGACCCGCTACGTCGCGGTGTACTCCTTCTACCGGGAGGGCCTGACGGCCGCCGCCGCCCGGCTCGCCGCGTACGTCGCCAAGACCGGCGGCGACGTGATGGACGAGCCCGCCACCGCCCGGGCGCTCAGCGGCTACCTGCTGCGCGGCCTGGACTGCGGCGCCGTCGACCCCGCCGAGGTCACCGCGCTGACCGGCCTGGACCGCGCGCGGCTGGACGCCCTGGCCGGCCGCTGATCCCCGGCCCGCGCGCGGGCCGGCCCGTCGGTGGCGGTCGCGAGGACCTCGGCGGTCGATCCCCCGCCCGCGCGCCCGCCCGCGCGCCCGGCCGGATCCGGGCGAGGCTCTAGGCTGGCGGTGCCGCCCCGGCGACCCCGGGGCGCGCGCCGCCAGTCGTCGCCGTTCCGGGGAGAAGCACCGCGTCATGTCCGCCACGCCGGAGCCCACCGCCAGGCCGTACCTCACCATCCGGCGGGCCGGCAGCCACGAGACCGAGATCAAGAAGTCCCGGTTCATCTGCCACCTCGCCCGGGTCGCCGACGAGGAGGAGGCCCAGGCCTTCATCGCCGGGATCCGCAAGCGGTACTGGGACGCCCGGCACAACTGCACCGCCTTCGTGGTCGGCGACGAGCAGCGCCGCGAGCGCTCCAGCGACGACGGCGAGCCCGGCGGCACCGCCGGGGTGCCGATGCTGGAGGTGCTGCGCCGGCGCGGACTGACCGACACCGCCGCCGTGGTCACCCGGTACTTCGGCGGGATCAAGCTCGGCGCGGGCGGCCTGGTGCGGGCGTACGGGAACGCGGTGTCGGAGGCGGTGGACGAGATCGGCCTGCTGGAGCGGCGGCCGGTCGCGCTGCTCGCCGTGACGGTGGACCACGTCCGGGCCGGGCGGGTGGAGAACGACCTGCGGGCGGCCGGGTACGCGGTGAGCGGGCTGTCCTACGAGGCGTCCGGGGTGCGGATCGAGGTGGGGGTGCCGGAGCCCGGGACGGCGGCCTTCCACACCTGGCTGGCCGAGGCGACCGGTGGCGGCGCGGTGGCGGTCCCGGCCGGTCGCACCTACGTCGAGGTACCGGTCTGAGCGGTGCCGCGCATAGCCCGCGCCCGGCGCCACGCGGAAGACGGCTTGAACAGATTCACCCGAACGTAGGGTCATGGCCCGGAGTTGGAACTTCCGCTCCGGGCCGTGGCGTTTCCTGGGCAAGGATCCGGCGGAACCGGACGAAACCCATCGATGGAGGACACAGGACCCCACCCCGCACCACGGAGGTATGCGCATGACCTCAGACCGTTCGATCTCCGATCGCCAGAACACGAACCTCTCCACCGCGCCCCGTCCCCGCCCGCACACCGGTGCCGGCCTCCTCGGCCACCGCGGCCCCGCGACGCCCTACCGGATGACCGTCACCACGGCCCTCCCGCACGCCGAGGCCGTCGCCCTGGCCGACGAACAACTCGCCTCCTGGCTCAAACAGGAGGGCTTCGAGGAGCCCCCCGCACACGACGCCGGCGCCGGACCGGCCGGCGCCCCCGGCCTCGCCGAGCGCCTCCGCCTGGGCGACCGCGTCCTGCTCGACCGCGACCACGGCCCGCTGCGGGGCGGCCCGGGAGCCGGCCGCTACGACCGGCGGCGGCTGCGGACCCCGGCCCCGCACGGCACCCAGCAGCTCACGCTCACCGTGGCCACCGACACCGACGGCCCCACCTGGGTCCGGCTGGAGGCCGAGACGCACAGCACCGGCAGCGGGGTGCGGACACCCTGCCGGGTGCCGGTGCCCGAACTCGCCCGCCGGCTCCTGCCGTTGCTCGACGCCACCGACGGCCCGGCCGCCGTCCACCCCGCGCTCCGGGTGGTCACCGCCGACGAGGTGGACGCCCTGATCGACGAGTTGTGCGACCCGGAGCGCAGGCTGCCCACCGTGGTCGCCAGCGTCCCGGCGAACCTCCCGCTCGACCACTGGGTCGCGGACGTGGTCGGCCCGCTCTGCCACCAGCTGCCCGGCCTCGCCACCGCCTACGTCCTGGACCCCGGCGCCCGCACCGGGTTCAACGTGGCGCTGGAGTACCACAGCGTCTACGGCGGGGCGGTGCGCACCTACCTGCCCGAGGTCGACCCGGCCTCCCGGCAGGACGGCGCCCGACACCCGGTGCTCGCCCGCGGCCGAATAGAGCAGGATCCGCGCCGCGCCGCCGGGTTGCTCGCCCGCGAGCCGCGCCGCCTCGCCGCCGACCAGCCGCTGCCGCCGCCGCTGGCGGCCGTCCCGGTGCTGCGCGTCCCGCCGCCGCAGCTGCGCCGGGACGCCGGCCGGGCCGCCCCGGGAGCCGAGCCGCCCGCCGCGCGGCCGGTGGGGGAGCAGGCCACCGAACTGGCCGTGCTCGCCCGCGAGGAACAGCAGGACCGGGCCGAGCAGCAGGCCAGGGCCGACGAGCTGGAACGGGCCCGGCACACCCTGTGCCTGGAGCGCCGCGACCACCGCGACCGGGGTGAGCGGGGCCAGAACCGGGAGGGCCACGAGGCCCGGGACGGCGGGCACGAGGGCCGCCTCCGCTCCGGTGTCCGATCCCTGACCGGCCGCCACTGCACCACGTCGGGCATCGGCCCGGCGGTCGGGCCGCACCCCGCCGGCCGGCCCGCCGAGCGCTGCGGCAAGCCCGAGACCTTCACCGAACTCCTGGCCAGACTGGGCGAGTTCCCGCTGCTCTCCTTCACCGGGGACCAGAAGACCGCGCTCGCCCTGGACGAGCTCCGGTGCACCGGCGCCGGCTGGGCCCGGCTCGCCTGGGACGGCCTGACCGCCCTCCAGGAGTACGCCGAGGCGGCCGTACGCGGCGCGGCCGGCGGGGACTTCAAGCAGTGGTGCGAGCACACCCCGGAGGGCTGCCACCGCTTCCCGCCCCGCAAGGCCGTGCGCGGGGAGTCCAGGACGGTGTTCAGCCACACCAAGTGGAAACGCGAACGGATGCTGCCGGTGCCGGAGTGCGTGGACGCCTCCAGGCGCGCGTTCATGGGCGCCCACCTGCGGATCGGCGGCGGCCGTACCGCGCCCCGGCTGCACTACCTGGACGACTGCTCGGGCAGTGGCCGGATCTACGTCGGTTACATCGGTCTGCACCTCACCAACACCCGGACCAACTGACCGGCTTGGCTGACCGCTGCGCCCGTTCGGTGGACAATGTCCGGCAGGGGGTGGGTCCGCGGGTTCGCCGACCGCCCCGGGCAGGCGCCGGACGAGCATGGGGGAACGACGACCGATGCAGCACTCAGCAGACGGCCGGCCCGACGGCACCGCCACCGTCCGGGTCCCCCGACCGGGTTTCCTGGCCTCGGTCTTCCGGGACCTCGGCGCCGAGGTCCCGGAGCCGGACGGCACCGTCACCGGCCGCCCCGGCGGGGGCCCGGTCGGTGACGGCCCGTCCGTCCCGGGCCAGGCCCGCCCCGTCGACCCGACCGGTGCCGACCCGGCCTCCGGCGGTCCGACCGGCGCCGACCACGGCAGCGCCCGTCCGAGCGGCACCGACCCGACCGGTGCCGGCCCGACCGGTGCCGGCCCGACCGGTGCCGGCCCGGACGCCGCCGAACCGGGCGGTGCCGGCCCCGGCCCCGGCCCCGGGGACCACGACGAAGCCGTCGCCGCGCACGCCCGGGCCGCCGCCCTGACCCACCACCGCACGGTCACCGTCCAGGCCGAGCACGACCGGCTGGCCGACCTGCTGCGGCGCTCCGCCCTGCCCGTCTCGGCCATGGACTTCGAGAGCCAGCTGCGCCACTACGCGCCCCGCCCCTACCCGGCCGACGGCCCCGGCGCCGACACCGCCGCGACCGAGGGACCGGAGCCCCGCTGGGCGGACTTCGCGCCCGCCGAACCGGCCGCGGCCGATCCCGAGGCCGCCCCGTCCCGCCGCCTCCTCGACTCCGGCTACCAGCGCGAACTGGCCCAGGCCCGGCTCACCCACCAGCGAGCCCTGCGGGAGTGGCGCACCCGCCGGGCGGAGGCCGGGAGCCCGGCCGCCGACGAGTCCCGGCGCGCCCATGAGGCGGCCGAGGAGGCCCGCGCCCGCGCCGTGCGCGAGTACAACGAGAGCCTGGAGGAGTGCCGCCGGGCGTACCGACTGGCCGAACCGGCCGCCGTGGAGTCGCTGCTGGAACGAGCGCTGGCCGCCGCCGAGACCGCCACCCAGGACCTGCCCGCCCCCTGCCGGGCGGTGTTCCGCCCGCTCACCCGCACCGCCGTGCTGGACCTCGACCTGCCGCCGCTCGACCTGGTGCCCTCGCTCACCGGCTACCGGCTCGCCCCGGACGGCGACATCGTCCCGGTGCCGCGCCCGCCCGCGGACCGGGCCACCGACTACCTGCGGCTGGTCGCCCGGCTCGCCCTGCGCGCCCTCCAGGCCGCCGACGCCGTCGACACCGACGAGATACTCGCCGGTGTGGTCCTCAACGGCTGGCTGCGCGAGCCGGGCACGGCCGAACCGCTCTGCCTGGTCAGCGTGGACGCCGACCGCGACGCGCTGGCCCGCACCCGGCTGCTGCCGCCGGAGACCCCGTACGAGGACCACGACACCGAGGGGGTCTACGCGGACGCCGAGCGGGACGAGGCCCTCGTGCGGCTGCGCCGGCTCGACGCCGCGGTCACCCCGGACCCGTACGACCGGGTGGGCGTCCGGCCCGCCGCCCTGGCCGGGGCCGCCGTACCGGCCGCGCCTGACCTGTCCGCCAACGAGTTCGCCCAACTGGTGCGCGACCTGCTCACCCGGGGCGGGCTCGCCGAGTGGAGCGTCCGGCTGCGCGGCCCGGCCGGGCTGGTCGCCACCGGCGAGGGCGCCCCGGGCAGCGCGTTGCCCGGCCGCTGGGTGGTCTGGGCCTCCCGGGACGACGAACCGGTCACCGCGGAGCAGATCGCCACGCTGGCCGAGGCGGTCCGCGAGGAGTCCGCCGAACGCGGCCTGCGGCTGACCACCGGCCGCTTCGACGACGAGGCCCTCGACCTCACCGCCGAGGACAGCCACCGGCACATCCACCTCGTCGACGGCGACGGCGTCCGCGAACTCGCCCGCACCCACCTCGGTCTACCGCTGACCGCCGGGCGCTGACGCCTACCGCCTACCGCTGACGCCTACCGCCGTCCGCTGGGCCCGTCCCGCCGTCCGCTGGCCGCACCACCTGCGGATCACCCCGACGGCCCATCCGGCGGGCGTCCCGCCGCGCCCGGACCGAGGCTGGGGAAACGGGCCCCGGTCGGCTCCGGCACCCCGGCCGACAGGCCTCGAACGGGCGTCCGGTACGGTCGGCGGTCGGCCCGGCCACGGGCGGACCCCGGGGGGAGAGGAATGGGCAGAGCGCTCGGCAGACCACAGGACGGCACCGGCCATCCGGCCGCACCCGCGGCGGAGGCGGCCCGATGACCGCCGTCCTGGTCGCCGCCGGGGCGTTCCTGATGACGTTGATCGGCGGCTTCGTCGCCCAGCGCACCGGTGACCGCCGCCACCTGGTGCTCGGCTTCGCCGCCGGACTGATGCTCGGCGTGGTCGTCTTCGACCTGCTGCCCGAGGCGCTCCACCAGGCGCCGGGCGAGGTGCACGGCGTGCCGCAGGCACTGCTGATGTTCGCGGCCGGCTTCCTCACCATCCACGTGGTCGAACGCGCGGTCGCCATCCACCGCGGCCACGAGGGCGAGTACGCCGAGCACACCCACGGCCACGGGCACGGGCACGCCCACGACACCGGACGCCAGGGCGTCGGACTGACCGCCGCGCTCGCCCTGGTCGGGCACAGCGTGATGGACGGCTTCGCGATCGGCGCCGCCTTCCAGGCCGGCACCACGGTCGGCACCGTGGTGGCCATCGCGGTCGTCGCCCACGACTTCGCGGACGGCTTCAACACGTACACGATCACCCGGCTGTACGGGAACAACCGGCGCCGGGCGCTGACCCTGCTCGCAGCGGACGCGCTGGCCCCGGTGTCCGGCGCCGCGATCACCCTGGCGTTCACCATCCCGGAGCACCTGCTCGGCCTCTACCTGGGCTTCTTCTCCGGCTTTCTGCTCTACCTGGCGACCTCCGACATCCTCCCCGAGGCCCACAGCCCGCACCCCTCGCGCAGCACCCTGCTGTGCACGCTCGCCGGGGTCGGCTTCATGTGGCTGGTGATCGGCCTCGCCGTCTGAGCCGGCCGTCCGCCCCGGCCGTCCGGCAGGTCGTTCCGGCCCCGCCGTTCCGGCCCCGCCGTTCCGGCCCCGCCGTCCGGGCCCGTCGGACGTCGGCTACGCCCGCCCCTCCGCTGCCCGCCGCCGCTCCTCCAGGCGTCCCCAGCCCTCCCGCATCGAGGCCAGCGCCTCGGTGATGGCCGGCCGCCGGGAGGCCTGGGAGCGCCAGAGCGCGAACACCCGGCGGCCCGGCTCCGGCGTCACCCGGCGGGCCGCCACCCCCGGCGGCAGCGGCCCCCGCCCGAGCTTCGGCACCAGGCCCATCCCGAGGCCGGCCGCGACCAGCGCGATCTGCGTCTCGAACTCGCCGACCTGGTAGCGCACGTCCGGTTCCTCGCCGGCCTCGCGCAGGGTGCGGACCAGCCAGTCGTGGCAGATGTTGCCCGGCGGCACGCTGATCCAGCGCTGCCCGCACAGCCGCTCCACCGGCACCGGGTCGAGCGCGGCCAGGTCGTCGTCGGCGGGCAGCAGCAGGTCCACCGGGTCCGTCCCGAGGTCCAGCCGGGACACCCCGTTCTGCACCGGCAGCGGCACGGTCGGCCAGTCCTGCACCAGCGCCAGGTCGACCTCGCCCCGGGCCACCAGCTCGGCCGCCGGGTACGGATCCCGTTCCAGCAGCCGGACGTCCAGCTCCGGGCAGCGCCGCCGCAGATCGGCCAGCACCCCGGGCATCAGCCCGCGCGCGCCGGACGCGAACGCGGCGACCAGCAGCCGTCCGACCGCCTGGCCGCGCTGCTCCTCCAACCGGACCTCGGCCTGCTCGACCAGCCCCAACACGGTCTGCGCGGTGGCGGCCAGCTCCCGCGCCGCGTCGGTCAGCACCACGCCCCGGCCCTGCCGTTCCAGCAGGACCGTCCGGGTCTCCCGCTCCAGCTTGGCGATCTGCTGCGAGACCGCCGAGGGCGTGAACCCGAGAGCCGCCGCCGCTCCGCCGACCGAGCCGTGCACCGCCACCGCGTGCAGCGCCCGCAGGCGCCCCAGATCCATCATGCAGCAATCCTAAAGTGTCTCCTTCAGTATTCATCGCTGGTGCTACACGGTCCCGCGCCGCGATGCTCGACCCATGACCGGGACACCCGCCGCCGCGAGCGGCGCGAGCACGAGCAGCACAGCCGGCCGCACAGCCACCGGCCCCAGCCGCACAGGCCGTACGGACACGGGCCGCACAAGCCGCCCGTCCGGCGCGAGCATGAGCGCGTCCCACATCGCGCTGGCCGTCCTGGTGGCTGCCGTCTGGGGACTCAACTTCGTGCTCATCCACGTGGGCCTCGACAACTTCCCGCCGTTGCTCTTCTGCGCCCTGCGGTTCGCCGTCGTCGCCGTGCCGGCGGTCTTCTTCGTCGGCCCGCCCAAGGTCGCCTGGCGCTGGGTGGTGGCGGTCGGCGTGGTCCTCGGGATGGTCAAGTTCGGGCTGCTCTTCCTCGGCATGCACGCCGGGATGCCGGCCGGCCTGTCCTCCCTGGCACTTCAGGGGCAGGCCGGCTTCACCGCCCTGTTCGCCGCCGTGCTGCTGCGCGAACGCCCCGGCGGGCAGCGGCTCCTGGGCCTGGCGATCGCCTTCGCCGGCATCGCGCTGAGCGCGTACGCGCAGGGCGGCGGCGGCCCGCTGGGGGCCTTCGCCCTGGTCGTCCTGGCCGCCGTCGCCTGGGGGCTGGCCAATGTGCTCACCCGCAGGGCCGCGCCGCCGGACGCGCTGCGCTGGATGGTCTGGGTCAGCGCCGTCCCGCCGCTGCCGCTGCTGGCCCTGTCCCTGCTGGTCGAGGGCCCGGAGGCGGACCTGCGCGCACTGCGCGACATCACCCCGGCCGGGCTCGGCGCGATCGCCTACGTCGGGCTCGCCTCCACCCTGCTCGGCTTCGTGGCCTGGAGCTTCCTGCTGCGCACCTACGACGCGACCGCCGTCGCGCCCTACTCGCTGCTGGTGCCGGTCTTCGGGATGTCCTCGGCCTGGCTGCTGCTCGGCGAGCCGGTCGGCCCGACGTCCGCTGCGGCCGCGCTGCTGGTGATCGCCGGGATCGGGATCACCGCGCTGCGTCCGGGGGGCACGCGGAGGGCCGAGGGCAAGGGCTAGCGGCGTGGCGGCCCGGCTGCGAGGAAGCGGGCCTCGGCGGAGCGCAGCACCCGCAGCAGCACCTCCTCGTCGGCGGGGCTGACCTCCCCGAAGTACTCCTGCGCCACCTCGTCCCGGACCTGCCCGATCCGCTCCACGGCCGCGCGGCCGGCCTCGGTCAGCAGGATCCGCACGGCCCGCCGGTCGGCCGGGTCGGGGCTGCGTTCGACCAGGCCGGCCTCCTCCAAGGCGTCGACCACGGTGGTGGCCGAGCGCGGTGCGATGTGCAGCTTCTCGGCGAGGTCGCTCAGCCGCATCGCGTGGTCCGGCGTCTCGCAGCCGGGCACGTGGGCGAGCGTGCGCAGGGCCCGGGCCTGGCCGGGGGTGATGCCGTACGGCTCCAGCCGCCAGCCGGTCTGGCGCCGGATCCGCTTGATCGCCCGGGTCATCGCGTCCGCCAGTTCGGCGGCGCCGGCGCCGGCGGGGGGACCGGCGGGCGAGGGGGCGCCGGCGGGGGAGCCGGGGAGCGGGTCGGAGGAGGAGTGCGCCGGGTCGTCGGTCGGCGTGGTGGTCATCGGCGCTCTCCTCGGCTGGGGTCCGGCCAAGCGTAGCGACCGGGCCGGGGGCTCCCGGTGGTCGGGCGGTGACGGCCGGAGAAATATGTTGAGCTTAGCTCAGTATCTGCGTTAGCGTAGGTCCGAGTGAGGGGGCCCTAAGTTCCCTCCCCGACTCTGGAGGGCCCATGCCCATTTCCACGGCGCGCGTCGCCACCGACCGTCCCGGCCGCTACGCCAAGCAGCTCGCCGCCCACATGGGGCGCAAGATCGAGGCCGCCTACTCCGACGAGACCGGCCGGGGCACCCTGGTCTTCGGCGCCGGCACCGCCACCCTGGAAGCGCAGGCCGACGCGCTGCTGCTCACCGTCGAGAGCGAGCGCGAGAACCTGCCCGGCCTGGAGGACGTCGTCGGCCGCCACCTCGTCCGCTTCGGCGCCCGCGACGAACTCGTCATCGAATGGCAGCGCGACAACGGCGAAGCCGGCCTGGTTCACCGCAACGACGACCCCGAGGCCTGACACCCCCCGGCACCCGGCCCGGGCACCCGCCGGTCGAGCGGCCGGTCGAACGGCCGCGGCATCCACCGGTCGAGCGGCCACAGCACCAGGACGGCCAGGCACCAACTGGCCACCACGTCCAGCAGCCAGTGGAAGTCGCTCCACACCAGCCCCGCACCCACCCCGAGCGCCAGCACCGCCGCACCCGCCGTCAGCCCCCGCGCGGCGCGCGGACCCATCGTCCGCGCCAGCAGCAGGGCCGCCACCCCGTACGAGACCGCCGCGGTCGCGGTGTGCCCCGACGGGTACCAGCCCCACTGCCCCGGCAGCAGCGGGTCGCCGAGCGGGCCCGGACGGCCGAACGCCGACTTCGCCGGGACCACCAGCAACGGGATCGCCCCCGCCGCCAGCGCCGCGACCGGCAGCGGCAGCCACCAGCGCCCCACCCCGGCCCGGCGCCACCGCCAGGCGGCCAGCGCACCGGCCAGCAGCAGCACCGGGATAGCCGGCACGCTGCTGCCCAGGTCCGACAGGACGTGGCCGAGACCGTCGGGCAGTTTGGTCGGGAGGTCGTGGCGCGCCGTGTGCACGGCCCGGCGGACCCAGCGGTCCAGCCCCAGCAGCGGCCCGTCCACCGCCACCTGCAAGGACACCACCAGCAGCACCACCGCGGCCGCCACCGGCACGGCCGCCGACCGCACGGCGTGTGCGGTACGAGTGGCGAGGGTGGCGCGGGTGGGCGGGGATCCAGGACCGGACCGGTCCGGGAGGTCCGGATGGTCCGGGCGGACCGGACGGGCCGGGAAAGCGGACAGCCGCCCCGGAGCAGGGGGGAGAGCTCCGGGGCGGCTCTGATGATCGCCGTTCCGTGCGCCCCGGGGGGTGTGGGTCGGACGGTCGGTCGATCGGCCTTCGGTGTGCGCCGCCCCTCCCGGGGCGGCCTGGTTGTCCTCGCGAGGCACCCGCGGACCCGCCCCCGGGGAACGCCCCGCGGATGGCTCCGCCCACGGCTGAGGCTCGCTGTCCATCTGCGATGACACTACGTCAACAGCCTTTCCGCGCCGAGCGCCTTCAGCGATTCCGCACATCATCTTCACCCTGCCCCGGGCAGCCCCTCCACAGCCCCCGGGACACTCCACACACGGCAGGACACAACCGAACGGCCCGTGCGGACCAGAGGTCCCCACGGGCCGTTCAGCGCTGTCCGGACAATCCCTCCGGAGGGGGTTCACGACCTGACGGGCGACACCGCTCAGACGGCGGTGAAGGCACCCTCCAGGATGTCCAGGCCCTCGTTCAGCAGGTGCTCCGGCATGACCAGCGGCGGCAGGAAGCGCAGCACGTTGCCGTAGGTGCCGGCGGTCAGTACCACCAGGCCCTCGGCGTGGCAGGCCTTGGCGATGGCCGCGGTGGCCTCCGCGTTCGGCTCCTTGCCGCCCGGCTTCACCAGCTCGATGGCGATCATCGCGCCGCGGCCGCGGACCTCGCCGATGATGTCGAACTTCTCCTGCATCGCCCGCAGACGGCCCAGCATGACCTCGCCGATCCGCTGCGCCTTGCCGACGAGGTCCTGCTCCTTCATCGTCTCGATGGCACCCAGCGCGGCGGCACAGGCCACCGGGTTGCCGCCGTAGGTGCCGCCCAGGCCACCCGCGTGCGCGGCGTCCATGATCTCGGCGCGGCCGGTCACCGCGGCCAGCGGCAGACCGCCGGCGATGCCCTTGGCGGTCGTGATCAGGTCCGGGACGATGCCCTCGTCGTCACAGGCGAACCACTGGCCGGTACGGCAGAAACCGGTCTGGATCTCGTCCGCGACGAACACGATGCCGTTCGCCTTCGCGAACTCCACGATCGCCGGCAGGAAGCCCTTGGCCGGCTCGATGAAACCGCCCTCGCCCTGGATCGGCTCGATGATGATCGCGGCGACGTTCTCGGCGCCGATCTGCTTGTTGATGATCTCGATCGCCTGCGCGGCGGCCTCGGCGGCACAGTTCTCCGCACCGGTCAGCCAGCGGTACGGGTAGGCCACCGGCACCCGGTGGATGTCCGGGGCGAACGGGCCGAAGCCCTGCTTGTACGGCATGTTCTTCGCCGTCAGGCCCATGGTGAGGTTCGTGCGGCCGTGGTAGCCGTGGTCGAACACCACGACGGCGGTGCGCTTGGTGTAGGCGCGGGCGACCTTCACCGCGTTCTCGACCGCCTCGGCACCCGAGTTGAACAGCGCCGTGCGCTTCTCGTGGTCACCCGGGGTCAGCTCGTTCAGCTGCTCGGCCACGGCCACGTAACCCTCGTACGGGGTCACCATGAAACAGGTGTGGGTGAAGGCGGCCAGCTGCTCGCTCGCCCGGGCCACCACGGCCTCGGCGCTGTTGCCGACATTGGTCACGGCGATGCCGGAGCCGAAGTCGATCAGCGAGTTGCCGTCCACGTCCTCCAGCACGCCGCCGTTGGCGCGGGACACGTACACCGGCAGGGTGGTGCCGACGCCGGCCGCCACCGCACCCAGCTTGCGGGCCTGCAGCTCCTGCGACTTCGGACCGGGGATCGCAGTGACCAGGCGGCGCTCCTGCGGGAGCGGCGTTGCGGCGCTCATGGGGTTTCTCCAGACTTCTCGGCTCGGTGCTTCGCAGGCTACGGCCGCCCTCCCCGACCGGGCATGCGCCACTCGGTAGCAGTGCGCCGTCCGACTTGTCCGGCACGGCCAGCACCGGTCGCACGACTACCCGCAGACCCCGCTCCACTACCCTGAGCGCGGGCGTGTCACCGATACGGCGGCATGGGTATGGCGGCACCGACGGCGGTCGGGCCGGCGGGCGAGGGAGCGGGGCCGTACATGGCACAGGACGGGTCACACCACCACGTCGATCACACCACCACCAGACCCCCGACCCCCCTGCCCCACCAACGCCCCGGCACCACCCCCTTCGACCTCCCGGCGTGGGTCGCCGTCCCGCGGCCGGAGGCGCCGCCGGGAATCTTCCGGCAGGGGTACAAGCGGACCGACCCCACGGCGGCCGAGGAAGCGAAGGTTCCTACCGGGCAACTGCTGTGGCGTGCCGCGCTGAACCTCGTCGCGACCGTTGCCACGTACTACATCGGCACATTCGTACTGGTGTGGGCAACGGGGCTTCTCGGCTGGTTCGCCGGGACGTCGCCGGAGCAGTTCAACACTGTGCAGGTTCTCATCAACCTGGTGACCATCGGCTGCGCGGCCGCGGTGTTCTGGCGTACCGGTCGGTGGCAAGAGGTCGGCCGTCGGTTCCTGACACGTACCGGGTGGCGGAAGAACGTCGCCCCCGTCCTCGCCCGGGCCATCACGCACGAGGGACCTGGCCCGGTCAGGCCCCGTATGGACTCCGAGTCGGCACCGACCGCTGATCCCTGGACCGCCCAACGGACGGGTGGGGCGTCGTCGGCGGCAGAGAAGTTGGATCAGGCGACGGCCGGAGACGTCGACTACGTCCGGATTCAGCGTGCCTGGGAGTCGGCTCAGTCGGATGCCGTCTTCCTCCCCGCCTTCGTCGACCAGGTGCTCGCACGAGGCGCTGCGGCTTTCTCGCACCCGTCGGAAGCCCGGGACCTGGCGCCCCGGACGGCATGGCACGACCTGTTGCTGCAGCAGGTGCGCCTCGGTACGACACAGGACGTGGTGAAGAATCCGCACGGCCATCGGTCGACCGGGTTCGCCTTGGACCCCACTGTCCTGGGGACGTCGTTGCTTGCCGTCGGCCCTGCGGGGACCGGTAAGACAGCACGACTTGCACGACCGGTCACGGAGGCCTTGTGTCTGCAGACACTGGCCGGAACGGCCTGCGTGGTGGTGGTCGGAGCATCCGACGCGGATCTCGGTCCGGATGCCTGGTTCGACGTGGTGATCGCTCCGGGTGAGCCGGGTTCCGTCTACGGGCTGGACCTGTACGGTGCGACGCAGGACCCGGACGAGGCCGCTGCCAGGCTCGCCGACGCGCTACTGCCGGACGAGCTGATCGCGCGCGCGGAGAGCGCCCGGACGACCCTTCAACAGGTGGTCGGGCCGTTCCACACTGCCTATGGGCGCTACCCGGGCGTTCGTGAACTGCGGGCACTGCTCTCCGGAGAGCCGGAGACGATGGAGCCGCTCGTCAAGGCTCTTCGCGCAGCAGGTCGACTGCCGGTTTATGAGCGGGACCTCGACTTCCGGCAGCGGCAGCAGGATCGCGCCGATGATCCGGGGGTCCTGCTGGCGGATCGTCTCGGACTGCTCGACCGCCCGGCATTCACAGGGGCGTTCGCCACGGACGGCACAGGTCGCCTGCCCTTTGCCATGCGCGCGCTCGATCACCCACTCCGTGTACGGGTGAAGCTGCCCGAGCGGAGTCACCCCGAGGCGGCCCGGATCCTCTCGCGTCTTGTCGTCGGACAGTTCGTCATCGCGGCGGCGTCCCGTGAGGACCGTTCGCTGTTCGCCGGCCTTGTCGTGGATGACGCGTCTGCCGCGTTGGATGCGAACACCGTCCGTGGTCTTCAGCGAATGAGAGGCTCCAACGCGGGTGCGGTACTCCTTCTTCGTACCTTGATGGACTTGCCGGAGGCCTTGAGGACTCCCCTGTTCGGAGCCGTGGGCTGCCGGATGGTCTTCCCCGGCATTGCCCCGTGGGACGGGAAGTTCTTCTCCGAGGCCTGGGGTACGCACGTTGTCCACGAAACGGTCGTCACCCACACCCCCGACACGTCCGGTGGGGTCATCAAGCGGGCGGGGCGGGTCGGGCGGAAGGCGTTGTCGGGGACGACGGCGCAGACGGAGTCGGTGACGACGCGGGAGGTGGAGCGGTTGCGGTGGTCGCCGTCGGATCTGGCGCACGCGTTGCCGGCGGGGCATGCCGTGGTGTCGTTGACGGCGGTGTCGGGGGAGCAGGTGCCGCCGTTGCTGGTGGATCTGCGGGGCTGAGCCGGGGGCGTTCGGCGGCCTGGGGCGGAAGTCGCCTTCGAGGTGGATTCGGCAGTGCGGGTTGTCCGGGGCGTCCATAATGAAGGGGAGAGACCCTCACCAGTCCCATGTCCCTCTCCTCGCCCGGTCGCAATGGCGCGGTCAGGTCGATCCCCCCGAAGGTGCCATGCCCCCCACACTCGCCTCCGTTGTCCGCAACAGTTCGCTCCATCTGACGGTCCTGGCCGGCGCGGACCACTTGGAGCGGCCGGTCCGCTGGGTGCACACCAGTGAGCTGGACGACCCGACGCCGTTCCTGGAGGGTGGGGAGCTGCTGCTCACCACCGGTATCAAGCTGGGCCGTACGGCGGCGCGGTTGCAGGCGTACGTGCACCGGCTGGCCGATGCCGGGGTGGTGGGGCTGGGGCTCGGGGTGGGGCTGTCGCACACGGAGGTGCCGCAGCCGTTGGTGGACGCGGCGGCGCAGCGCGGGTTGCCGTTGTTGCGGGTGCCGGAGCCGACGCCGTTCATCGCGATCAGCAAGGTGGTGTCCGCGGCGTTGGCCGCGGAGCAGTACGAGGCGGTGACGACCAGCTTCGAGGCGCAGGAGGAGCTGACCCGGGCGGCGCTGGGCAAGGACGGTACGACGGCTGTGGTGCGTCGGCTGGCGGCGCGGCTGGGGGGCTGGGCGGCGCTGTACGACGGGTCGGGCGCGTTGTCGGTGGTGGCGCCGGACTGGGCGGCGCGTCGGGCCGGGCGGCTGGCGGCGGAGGTGGACCGGCTGCGTCGGCGGCCGGCGCCGTCGAGTGCCGCGTTGCAGGGGCGGGCGCCGGGGATAGACACGGCGGACGAGGACTACGTGGTGGTCCAGTCGCTGGGGGCGGACCGGCGGGCCCGGGGGTTCCTGGCGGTCGGGACCGAGGACCGGATCACGCCGACCGAGCGGTATGTGCTGAACGCGGCGGTGGCGCTGCTGACCCTCACGCTGGAGCGTTCGCGCGAGCTGCGGCAGGCGGAGGAGCGGATGGGCGCGGCGCTGCTGCGGATGGTGCTGGCCGGGGAGGTGGCGACGGCCCGGCAGGTGGCGGTGGGGCTGTTCGGCGGTATGCCGGAGGGGACGATACGGGTCCTGGTGGCGGGGGCCGGGGCGGCGAACGCGGATGCCGCGGAGGCGCTCGGGGAGTTGGGCGACCGGGCGGAGCAGGCGGGTGCCCGGGTGGGCGAGAAGCTGCTGGTGGCGCGGGAGGACGGCGCGCACGGGCCGCGGTTGATGGTGTTGGCGCTGGACAACGGCGCGGTGCACCGGGCGTGTCTGGGCGCGGTGGAGGAGCACGAGGGCCTGTCGCTGGGGGTGTCGGCGCCGGCCGCGTTGGAGGAGGCCGGGACGGCGCACGCGCAGGCCGAGCGGGCGCTGGCGGTGGCGTTGCGGGGTGGCCGCCGGTCGGTGGACCACGAGGAGGTCGGCGCGGGTTCGCTGTTGCCGCTGCTGGGGGAGGACGCGGTGACGGCGTTCGCGGAGGGGCTGCTGCGGCCGTTGCGCGAGCACGACCGGACGGCCCGTGGCGACCTGGTGGCCTCGTTGCGGGCGTGGCTGTCCAGGCACGGCCAGTGGGACGCGGCGGCGGCCGATCTGGGGGTGCACCGGCACACGCTGCGCTACCGGATGCGGCGGGTGGAGGAGTTGCTGGGGCGTTCGTTGGACGACACGGACGTGCGCATGGAGCTGTGGCTGGCACTGCGTTCCGGCGAGGAGTAGCAGCGAGGAGTGGGCGCCGGGCAGGCCGCCGGGCGGAGCGCCGGCCCGGAGGGCCCGGACGTGGTGGACGTGGTGGACGTGGTGGAGTGGCCTCGCCGTCGAACGCTCCTAGTCGGCCAATCCGGTGGGTGCGCCGACCCCCCTACCCTCGGGTTCTGGTCCCACGTCCGTGCGGGCCGTACGAGGACGAGGAGAGGGCCGGTACCACGGTGACCACCACGTACGATTTCTGGCTTGCCGGCCGCCGGGCGAGCGGTGACGCCGACTTCGAGGTGCACAACAGCTGGGACGGCCGTCTGGTCGGCAGGGTGAGCATCCCGACCGAGGCCCAGGTCGAGGAGGCGCTGGACGCCGCCGTGGCCGCGCTGCCGGTGTTCGCCGCGACCCCGGCGCACCAGCGTGCCGCCGCCCTGGACCACGTGGCGAAGCGGCTGGCGGAGCGGACCGAGGAGCTCGCCCGGCTGATCACCGCCGAGAACGGCAAGCCGATCAAGTGGGCCCGTGGCGAGATCGGCCGCGCGGTGTCGGTGTTCCGTTGGGCCGCCGAGGAGGCGCGCCGCACCAACGGCGAGACGATGCGGCTGGACACCGACCCGGGCGGCGTGGGCCGTTTCGCGGTGGTGCGCCGCTTCCCGCGCGGTGTGGTGCTGGGGATCGCCCCGTTCAACTTCCCGCTGAACCTGGTCGCGCACAAGGTCGCGCCGGCGATCGCGGTCGGTGCCCCGATCATCCTGAAGCCGGCCCCGGCGACCCCGCTGTCGGCGATGGTGCTGGGCGAGATCCTGGCCGAGACGGACCTGCCGGCCGGTTCCTGGTCGATCCTGACGGTGCCGAACGACCGGATGCCGGAGCTGGTGCGGGACGAGCGCCTGCCGGTGATCTCGTTCACCGGTTCGGACAAGGTCGGCTACCAGATCATGGACTCGGTGCCGCGCAAGCACTGCACCCTGGAGCTGGGCGGCAACGCTGCGGCCGTGGTGCTCGCGGACTGGTCCTCGGAGGCCGACCTGGACTGGGCGGCCACCCGGATCGCGATGTTCGCCAACTACCAGGGCGGCCAGTCCTGCATCTCGGTGCAGCGGGTGATCGCCGACGCGTCGGTGTACGACGCGCTGGTGGAGAAGGTCGTGGCCAAGGTGAAGGCCCAGGTCACCGGTGACCCGAACGACGACGCGACGGACGTCGGCCCGCTGGTCGACGAGAACGCCGCGAAGCGGGTGGAGTCCTGGGTGGAGGACGCGGTCGCCAAGGGCGCCAAGGTGCTGACCGGCGGCACCCGCGAGGGCGCGACCTACGCCCCGACGGTGCTGGCCGAGCTGCCCGGGGACGCGATCCTGGCCAAGGCCGAGGTGTTCGGCCCGGTCCTGTCGCTGCACCGGGTCGACGGCGTGGACGAGGCCTTCGCGGCCGTCAACGACTCGGCGTTCGGCCTGCAGGCGGGCGTGTTCACGCACGACCTGCAGACCGCGTTCCGGGCGCACCGGGAGCTGGAGGTCGGCGGTGTGATCATCGGCGACGCGCCGTCCTACCGCGCCGACCAGATGCCGTACGGCGGCGTCAAGGACTCGGGCGTCGGCCGTGAGGGCGTCAAGTACGCGATGGACGACTACACCGTCGAGAAGGTCCTGGTCCTGACCGGCCTCGACCTCTGACGGTCCGCAGAGCGACCGACGCGGGGCCCGGTTCGTCGAACCGGGCCCCGCGTCGCGTTCAGCGGTCGTGCCCGGCCGCTGCGGCGACGGCCTCCTCGACGGTGGCGTTCCCGGCGACCAGTTCCAGGGTGAGGCCGGCCGTGCCGGGTTCGCGCAGCAGTGCGGCGAGGACGGCGGCCACGTCGGCCCGGTCGACGGCACCGCGCGCGACCGAGGGGGCGAGGCGGACCAGGCCGGTGCCGGGGCCGTCGGTGAGCCGTCCGGGGCGCAGGACGGTCCAGTCCAGGGCGGTCCGGGCCCGTACGGCGTCGTCGGCGGCGCCCTTGGCGCGCAGGTAGGTCTCGAAGACCTCGTCGGCGGGGTGGCGGGCGTCGGCGTCGGCGCCCATCGAGGAGACGATCAGGTAGCGGCGGACGCCGGCGAGTTCGGCGGCGTCGGCGAGGAGTACGGCGGCGTCGCGGTCGACGGTGTTCTTGCGGGCGGCGCCGCTGCCCGGTCCGGCGCCGGCGGCGAAGACGACCGCGTCGGCGCCGGCGAGCGCTTCGGCGAGCCGTGCGGCGGTGGTGTCCTCCAGGTCGAGCAGCAGCGGCTCGGCTCCGGCGTCGAGCAGGTCCTGGGCCTGTTCGGGGCGGCGGATGATCCCGGCGGGGCGTTCGCCGCGTGCGGCGAGCAGCCGTTCCAGTGCCAGCGCGATCTGTCCGTGGCCTCCGGCGATGACGGTACGCATGGCTCCGACGGTAGCCCGGGGAGCGCCGGGTCGTCCTGGGGAGTGGCGGGGCGGTGCCGGGTCGTCCTGGGGAGGCCGGGGGAGTGGCGGCTCGTCCCCCCCGGGGGGCGGGGCGCCGTCGCGGGCGGGGCACGGCCGCGGACAGGACACAATGGGCCCATGACGTCGCTCGCCCATCCGCAGTCGCACTTCACGCCCATCGTGGCGGACCCCTCCGGCCCCCGGGAGCTGGTGATCCTCGGTTCGACCGGGTCGATCGGCACCCAGGCGATCGACGTGGTGCTCCGCAACCCGGACCGCTTCCGGGTGGTCGCGCTGTCGGCGGCGGGCGGCCGGGTGGAGCTGCTGGCCGAGCAGGCGCTGCGGCTGGGCGTGCACACCGTGGCGGTGGCCGATCCGGCGGCGGAGCCGGCCCTGCGCGAGGCGCTGGCGGCGAAGGCGGCGGGCCGTGCGCTGCCGGCCGTGCTGGCGGGCCCGGACGCGGCGACGGAGCTGGCGGGCATGGAGTGCCACTCGGTGCTGAACGGGATCACCGGGTCGATCGGGCTGCGGCCGACGCTGGCCGCGCTGGCGGCCGGCCGGGTGCTGGTGCTGGCCAACAAGGAGTCGCTGATCGTCGGCGGCCCGCTGGTGAAGGCGGTGGCGCGGCCGGGCCAGATCGTGCCGGTGGACTCCGAGCACGCCGCGCTGTTCCAGGCGCTGGCCGGCGGGACCCGGGCCGAGGTGCGCAAGCTGGTGGTGACCGCCAGTGGCGGCCCGTTCCGCAGCCGTACCCGTGAGCAGCTGGCCGGGGTGACCCCGCAGGAGGCGCTGGCGCACCCGACCTGGGCGATGGGCCCGGTCGTCACGATCAACTCGGCGACCCTGGTCAACAAGGGCCTGGAGGTGATCGAGGCGCACCTGCTGTACGACGTGCCCTTCGAGCGGATCGAGGTCGTGGTCCACCCGCAGTCGGTGGTGCATTCGATGGTGGAGTTCACGGACGGTTCGACGCTGGCGCAGGCCAGTCCGCCGGACATGCGGATGCCGATCGCGCTGGGCCTGGGCTGGCCGGACCGGGTGCCGGACGCGGCCCCCGGGTGCGACTGGACGAAGGCCGCCACCTGGGAGTTCTTCCCGCTGGACGACGAGGCTTTCCCGGCGGTCGAACTGGCCCGTGAGGTGGGCACCCTGGGCGGAACCGCCCCGGCGGTGTTCAATGCGGCGAACGAGGAGTGCGTGGAGGCGTTCCTGAAGGGGCGCCTCGCCTTCACCGGGATCGTGGACACTGTTGCCAAGGTCGTGGCCGAGCACGGACAGCGCGGCGGTTCGGCGGCGTCGGGAACTTCCCTGACGGTCGAGGACGTCCTGCACGCGGAGGACTGGGCGCGCGCCCGGGCCCGCGAGCTGGCGGCGGGCTGACGGACACGATCGCGGTAGGACCGGACGATGAGCGGAGCGCAATGACGGAGGACCAGCGGTGACAACGGTTTTGACGGTGGTCGGCATCCTGGTCTTCGTCATCGGGCTGCTCGTCTCGATCGCCTGGCACGAGCTCGGCCACCTCTCGACGGCCAAGCTGTTCGGCATCCGGGTGCCGCAGTACATGGTCGGCTTCGGCCCGACCCTGTGGTCGCGGAGGAAGGGCGAGACCGAGTACGGCATCAAGGCGATCCCGTTCGGCGGGTACATCCGGATGATCGGGATGTTTCCGCCGGGCGAGGACGGCCGGATCACCAAGCGCAGCAGTTCGCCGTGGCGGACCATGATCGAGGACGCCCGGGAGGCCTCGTACGAGGAGCTCCAGGAGGGTGACGAGGACCGGCTCTTCTACACCCGCAAGCCGTGGAAGCGCGTCATCGTCATGTTCGCCGGGCCGTTCATGAACCTGGTCCTGTCCTTCGGGCTCTTCCTGACGGTCATGATGGGCTTCGGCATCCCGACGGCGGTGCCGACCATCGGCTCGGTCGCCGCCTGCGTGGTCAAGGCAGGCCAGCCCACCGACACCTGCCCCGCCGACGCGCCCAAGACCCCGGCCAACGAGGTGGGCCTGCGCCAGGGCGACAAGGTGCTCTCCTTCGACGGCGACCGGATCCGCACCTACGACCAGCTCCAGGCGGACATCCGCAAGTCGGCGGGCAAGCAGGTGGAGGTCGTGGTGGAGCGCGGGGGCGAACAGCTCACGCTGAAGCCCACCATCGCCGTCAACGACGTGCAGAAGTACGACGCCGCGGGCGTGCCGGTGAAGGGCCAGACCGTGCAGGCGGGCTTCCTCGGGTTCACCCCCAAGAGGGAGGACGTCCAGCAGACCTTCGGGCAGTCCCTCGACCGGATGTACGACATGGGCGAGAACGGCGTGAAGTCGCTGGCGGCCCTGCCCGGCAAGATCCCCGGCCTGTGGAACGCCGTCGTCGGCGACGCCCCGCGCGACCCGGACTCGCCGATCGGCATGGTCGGCGCGGCCCGGGTCAGCGGAGAGGTGTTCTCCCTCGACGAGTCGGCCACCCAGCGGGTCGTGATCTTCGTGAACCTGCTGGCCGGCATCAACCTGTCGCTCTTCCTGTTCAACATGCTGCCGCTGCTGCCGCTGGACGGCGGCCACATCGCCGGCGCGGTCTGGGAGTCGGTCCGGCGTCGGTTCGCACAGCTGTTCAGGCGGCCCGATCCCGGCCCGTTCGACGTCGCCAAGCTGATGCCGGTCGCGTACGTGGTGGCCAGCGTCTTCATCGGCTTCACCCTGCTGGTGATGGTCGCCGACCTGGTGAACCCGGTGAAGATCGGCTAGGGCGTTCGGGTACCGCGGGTGTGCTGGGGCCCGTTGCCGTGCCGTACCGTGGAGGCCGGGCGCGCGATCCCAGCGCGCCCGGCCCCGGCCGTTCCAACGGCGGGGTGGTCGACCACACCTCAACCCCGGGGAACCCTGCGCACATGACCGCGATCTCGCTCGGTATTCCGTCCCTGCCGCTCAAGCCGCTGGCCAAGCGCCGCTACTCCCGGCAGATCATGGTCGGCAACGTACCGGTCGGCGGCGACGCACCGGTCTCGGTGCAGTCGATGACCACCACCGTGACCTCGGACATCAACGCGACGCTGCAGCAGATCGCCCAGCTCACCGCGTCCGGCTGCCAGATCGTCCGGGTGGCCGTGCCCTCGCAGGACGACGCCGACGCGCTGCCGATCATCGCGAAGAAGTCGCAGATCCCGGTCATCGCGGACATCCACTTCCAGCCGAAGTACGTCTTCGCCGCGATCGACGCCGGCTGTGCCGCGGTGCGCGTGAACCCGGGCAACATCAAGGCCTTCGACGACAAGGTCGGCGAGATCGCCAAGGCCGCCAAGGGCGCGGGCGTGCCGATCCGGATCGGCGTCAACGCCGGCTCGCTCGACAAGCGCCTGATGGAGAAGTACGGCCGGGCCACCCCGGAGGCGCTGGTCGAGTCCGCGCTGTGGGAGTGCTCGCTGTTCGAGGAGCACGACTTCCGCGACATCAAGATCTCGGTCAAGCACAACGACCCGGTCGTGATGATCAACGCCTACCGCCAGCTCGCCGCCGCCTGCGACTACCCGCTGCACCTCGGGGTGACCGAGGCCGGTCCGGCCTTCCAGGGCACCATCAAGTCGGCGGTCGCCTTCGGCGCGCTGCTCGCCGAGGGCATCGGCGACACCATCCGGGTCTCGCTCTCCGCCCCGCCGGCCGAGGAGATCAAGGTCGGCAACCAGATCCTGGAGTCGCTCGGGCTGCGCGAGCGCGGTCTGGAGATCGTCTCCTGCCCGTCCTGCGGCCGGGCCCAGGTGGACGTCTACAAGCTCGCCGAGGAGGTCACCGCCGGCCTGGAGGGCATGGAGGTGCCGCTGCGGGTGGCCGTCATGGGCTGCGTCGTCAACGGCCCGGGCGAGGCGCGCGAGGCCGACCTGGGCGTCGCCTCCGGCAACGGCAAGGGCCAGATCTTCGTCAAGGGCGAGGTCATCAAGACCGTGCCCGAGTCGAAGATCGTCGAGACCCTGATCGAGGAGGCGCTCAAGCTCGCCGAGCAGATGCAGGCGGCGGGCGTCGAGGCGGGGGCGCCGACGGTGGTCGCGGGGGAGTGACGCTCCCGTAGTTCGTCCTGAATGGCGCGGGGTTCCCGCGTGTTGTCTTCCGGAAGCGGGGCCGTCCGTTAGCGGACGGCCCCGCGGCCGTAGCCGGGTGGGGCCACGGAGTAGGGTGCGGCCAGAGTCGTCTCAGTGAGGTGCTGTCTCGATGCTCGATCGAGGTGTGATGCTCCCGAGCTCCTTCCAGGCCGCCCGGGCCCTGGCCACCACCCGCGTGCTGGAGCCGCCCGACCTCGCGGACGCCCTGGAGATCCTCCACCGCGACCCGGTCGCCAACGCCTTCGTCGCGACCCGGGTCGAGGCCGTCGGGCTGGACCCGTGGCGGCTCGGCGGGGAGATGTGGGGCTGGTACGACGGGGACGGCGTCCTGGACGCCCTGTGCTACGCCGGGGCGAACCTCGTCCTGGTCGGCGCCGGGCCCGCGGCCGTCGCGGCGTTCGCCGAGCGGGCCCGCCGGCAGGGGCGGCGCTGCTCCTCGGTCGTCGGCCCGGCCGAGGCCACCGCGGCGTTCTGGGCGCTGCTGGAGCGCAGTTGGGGGCCGGCGCGTGAAGTCCGGGCCCACCAGCCGCTGTTGGCCACCTCGGTGCCGTCGGCGGAGATCGCCCCGGATCCGCTGGTGCGGCGGGTGCGGCGCAGTGAGGTGGAGGCCCTGATGCCCGCCTGCGTGGCGATGTTCACCGAGGAGGTCGGGGTGTCGCCGCTGGCGGGTGACGGCGGGCTGCTCTACCAGGCCCGGGTTGCCGAACTGGTCTCCACCGGGCGGTCGTTCGCGCGGTTCGGGGCGGACGGGCAGGTCGTCTTCAAGGCGGAGGTCGGTGCCGTGACCGAGGGCGCCTGCCAGATCCAGGGGGTCTGGGTCGCTCCGGAGCACCGGGGGCAGGGGCTGTCCGAGACGGGGATGGCGGCGGTCCTGGACATCGCGCTGCGGGAGGTGGCGCCGGTGGTGTCGCTCTACGTCAACGACTACAACCTGCGGGCCAGGGCGGCCTATCGGCGGGTGGGGTTCCGGGAGGTCGGCGCGTTCATGAGCGTGCTGTTCTGACGGCGCGGCCCCGGGCGGGCGGGTCTGTTCCGATCTTCGGCCGCGTCGCGGGGCCGCTGGTAGTAACGTCCGGAGCATGGATCAGCTGACCGGGGTGACGATCGGGGCCATCGACCTTGCGGACCGGGCGCCGCAGGCGCTGGAGGTCCAGGCGGTGGCGTTCGGGCTCACGCCCGAGGAGGTCGCCGTACGGCTGCACATCGTCGGGCGGCACGCCCGGCAGCCGGGCGTGATCGCCCTCGGGGCGTTCAGCGGCGGGCGGCTGGTCGGGTTCGGCTACGGGATGCCCAACCACCGGGAGCACTGGTGGAGCACGGTGATCGAGCCCTATCTGACCGCGCGTGGCCACGAGGACTGGCTGGACGGGGTGTTCGCCGTCACCGAGCTGCACGTGCTGCCGGAGTTCCAGGGGCAGGGGGTCGGCTCGCGGATCATCCGCACGCTGTGCGAGCGGTCGGGGCTGGACCGGAGCATCCTGTCGGCGATCGACGCGGAGACGCCGGCCCGGCGGCTGTACCGGGCGCTGGGCTACCAGGACCTGGCGCGGGCGGTGCACTTCCCGGCGACGGACCGGCTGTACGCGGTGATGGGGGCCCGGTTGCCGCTGCGGGGCGCGGCGGACTGAGCGGGACCGCCCGGGCCGGGCGGTCTCAGAGCGCGTCGGCGAGTTCGAGGTAGAGCTCGGCGTCCTCGTGGCGGGCCGCCGTGAGGGCGCGCAGGGCCAGGTCGACGGAGCGGAACAGGGCCCAGCCGCGGAGCCGGTCCCGGTCGATGTCGAGGGCATCGGACAGCTGACCGAGCCGGCGGCGGAGGGCGGCGGGGACGCCGGGGGAGCCGAGCAGGGTGTCGGCGCGGTCCACGGCGAGGCGGGCCAGGTCGTAGGCGCGCTCACCGGCGAGGGGGCGCGGGTCGATGGCCAGCCAGGGGGACCGGTCGGCGGCGAGGACGTTGCCGTGGTGGAAGTCGCCGTGCAGGAGGAAGGACTCCCCGGCGGAGCCGGCCAGGCCCCGGGCGGTCTCCAGGGCCTCGTCGATCAGCGCCTGGGCGGCGGCCGCGGCGGGGTGGGCCCGCTGCTCCCCGGCGCGGGCCGCGGTGGCGTCCACCCGCCCGTCGAGGCCGGGGAAGGGGTGGTCCCCGGGGAGCTCCACCCAGAGGCGGTGCAGCAGGCTGGTGGCCTCCAGCATGGCCTTGGGCTCGGCGAGCGAGCGGAGCGGGATCCCGCCGTGCAGGCGCTCCAGGAGCAGGACGCCCGCGGCGGGGTCGGCGTCGAGGAGGAGGACGGCGCCGCGACCGGCCCAGTGGGTGAGGGCGGTGTGCTCGTGGGCGGTCTCGGGGGTGAGCAGACCGGTCTTGAGGACGGCCGGGGAGAGGTCGTCGCGGTGTACGTACGCGATCAGGCTGAGGCTGCCGCCGGGGTCGAGGGTGCGTTCCAGGGTGAGGTCCCAGTCGGCGAGGTGAGCGGCCGCCGTGGCGGGGAGGGTGGCGAGCCAGGCGCGGCCGGCCTCGCCGTGGGCGGCGGTGACGGTGTGCGTCAGCCAGGTGGGGACGGTGATGGTGGGTGCGGCTCCCGACATGGGTCCATTGTCGGGGATGGGGCGGAAACCGCCCGGTGGGTGCCCCGGGGGTCAGCCGTCGGCGGCCGTCCGGGCGGTCCGGGCGGTCGGGTCGGTGGCCGTTCCGGTGCCCGTCGGGGTCGCCGGACCGGTGCTCGTCGGGGTGGCCGGAGCCGTGCCGGTGGCGGTGCCGGTGCCCGTCGGAGTGGGCGTCGGCGTGGGCGTGGGGACCGGGTCGGGGATGCCCGGGAAGGGCTGGTCGGGGGCGCCCCAGCGGTGGGCGCGCAGGGCGCAGTCGCGCAGGGCGGTGGCGGCGGTGCGGCGGTGCGGGGCCGGGAGGTCGGCGACCAGGTCGGCGTACACGGTGGTCAGGCGGGTCTCCAGGTGGGCGGCGAGCCGGCCGGCGTCCGCCGCGGAGGTGACCGGGAAGGGGAGCCGGTAGCCCCCGGCGGCGGGCGCGGGGGTGGCGCCGGAGGCGGTGAGCAGCCGCTGCCAGACGTCGCGCTGGGCCTGGTGGGCCGCGTAGGCGGTGCGGGCGTCGGTGCGCTGGGGGTCGTCGGGGAGGCGGGCGCCGACGACGCCGTAGCCGTAGACGGCGGCGTGTTCGGCGCCGAGGGCGTCCTGGAGGGCGGTGCGGGCGGCCGGGGTCGGGACGGCGGTGGGAGCGGTCGACAGGGTGGCCGACGGGGTGGCCGAGGGGGCTGCCGTGGGGGAGGAGGTGGGCGGGGCGGCGACCGGCGGGGCGGGTGCGGGCGCGGGGGCGCCCAGCGCCACGGCGTGGAGCGTGTGGGCGGCGGCGACCGAGGCGAGCAGCCGGGCGAGGGCCGGTCCGGCGGCGTCCAGGTCGGCGAGGTGGGCCTCGGCGGTCCGCAGCTCCGACTCGGCCAGGCCGGCGGCGGACGGGGGAGCGGTGGAGGCGGACGCGGTGCCGGGGGTGGGTGACGGGGAGGTGGTCACGGACGGTGACGGCACGGCGGACGCGGGCAGGCCCTCGGCGAGCGCGGCGCGGTGCCGGGCGTTCTCGGCGCGCAGGTCGGCGGTCCGGGTGCCGGGCGCCGCGGGCAGGGCGTCGTACCCGGCGAGCAGGGCGTCGGTCGCGGCGATCGCGCGGAGCCGTACCGGGGCGTCCGGGTCGGGGCGCAGGCCGGCGCCGCCGGGGGTGGGGCCGGTGCGGTCGGCGGTGCAGGCGGTGAGGGTGAGCAGTCCGAGGGCCAGGAAGGTCCGTCGGCTGGGCGGCTGCATCGGGGTCACTCCGGAGCGTGGACGGGAGGACGGCCTCCCCGACTGCCCTCGTAGGCGTGAATGATTACAGAATCCCCACGTTCCCGGGCCCGGTTCGTACTGTCCGGGCCCCGGGCGGGCGGGTGTGAGCTTGCTCGCAGTGGGTGGTGTGCGGGCGGCGGCGGGCGGACCGGAATCGGTGGTTGGGGGCTTCACCGGCTAGGCTTTGGGCCGAGCTGTCGTGACCCGGTGTGGCGCCGAGGGCGCGGGGCGACCTTCTGACAACAGCAGACGCGGCCGAGGAGTCCACCCGGATGAGCACCACCCACACCGACCGGCTGCGAGCGTTGCTGGAGCCGCTGGCCGTGCAGGCCGGACTGGACCTGGAGGACGTCAGGGTCACCAAGGCGGGCAGCCGCCGGCAGGTGCAGATCGACGTCGACACCGACGGCGGTGTGGACATGGACGCCATCGCCGAGTTCAGCCGGGTGGTCGGCGAGGCGCTGGACGAGTCGGACCTGATGGGGGACGACGCCTACCTGCTGGAGGTCGGTTCGCCCGGTGCGGAGCGGCCGCTGCTGCTGCCCCGGCACTGGCAGCGCGCGGAGGGCCGGCTGGCCGCGATCCACCTGGTCGACGGCGGGGAGATCGTCGCCCGGGTGCTGGAGGCCGACGAGGACGGCGCGCTGGTCGAGGTGCAGCCGGTGAAGGGCCGCGGCCGTCCGAAGGAGCGCCGTCTCGAGTACGGCGAGGTGGCCCGGGCCCGGGTCCAGGTCGAGTTCAACCGCAAGGAAGACGAGAAGCTCCTGGACGAGGCCGCCGACTTCGACGAGGGGGACGACGGCGCCGAGTGAGCCCCGGTGCCGTACGACCATGACGAACGTGACGAAAGACGAGGAGGCGTAGCCGTGGACATCGACATGAGTGCCCTGCGCACGCTGGTCAACGAGAAGAACATCCCTTTCGACCTGCTGGTCGAGTCCATCGAGTCCGCCCTCCTCACCGCGTACCACCGCACCGAGGGCTCGCGCCGCCGGGCCCGGGTGAACCTGGACCGCAAGAGCGGCCATGTCACGGTGTGGGCGATGGAGGACCCGACCGAGCTGGACGAGGGCGTCGAGCCGAAGGAGTTCGACGACACCCCGAGCGGCTTCGGCCGGATCGCGTCGAGCATCGGCATCCAGGTCATGATGCAGCGTCTGCGTGACGCCGCGGACGACCAGACCTTCGGCGAGTACGCGGGCAAGGAGGGCGACATCGTCACCGGTGTCGTCCAGCAGGGCAACGACCCGAAGAGCGTGCTGGTCGACATCGGCAAGCTGGAGGCCATCCTGCCGCCGCAGGAGCAGGTCCCGGGCGAGGACTACCGGCACGGCACCCGGCTGAAGTGCTACGTGGTGGCGGTCCGCCGCGGCGTGCGCGGGGCTTCGGTGACGCTGTCGCGCACCCACCCCAACCTGGTGCGCAAGCTGTTCGCGCTGGAGGTCCCGGAGATCGCGGACGGCAGCGTGGAGATCGCCGCCATCGCGCGTGAGGCCGGCCACCGCACCAAGATCGCGGTCTGGTCGCGCCGGTCCGGGCTGAACGCCAAGGGCGCCTGCATCGGCCCGATGGGCGCCCGGGTGCGCGCGGTGATGGGCGAGCTGCACGGCGAGAAGATCGACATCGTGGACTGGTCGGAGGACCCCCGCGAGATGGTCGCCGCCGCGCTGTCCCCCGCGCGGGTGACCAGTGTGGAGATCGTGGACGCCGCCCAGCGTTCCGCCCGGGTGATCGTGCCGGACTACCAGCTGTCGCTGGCGATCGGCAAGGAGGGGCAGAACGCCCGCCTGGCGGCCCGTCTGACCGGGTGGCGCATCGACATCCGACCGGACACCGAGGGCCAGTCGGAGGACGACGGCCGCCCCCAGTGACGGGTCGACGGGTTGCCGTCGGCCGGTGATCGGTGTTGTCGTAGGCCTCCCCGCCGGTCCTCCGGGATCAGCGGGGCGGCGCCATGTCGCTTCGGAGGGGTAGACTTGCCTTCGTCTGGCCGGACGCACGTCCGAGCACGCCCGGAACGCACCTGCGTGGGCTGCCGCAAGCGAGCGGCCAAGCACCAGCTGTTGCGTGTCACGGCGATCGAGGGCGAGTGCGTCCCCGATCCCCGTGGCGCACTGCCGGGCCGGGGCGCGCATCTGCACCCCGATCCGGCCTGCCTCGACCTCGCGGTCCGCCGTCGTGCGTTCCCCCGGGCCTTCCGGCTCCAGGGCACGCTCGACACGGAGCGGCTCCGCGGGTTCATCGGGGAGCGGGCAGGCGAAGCCTCCTAGGCCACCTCCCGCGACGGCCGCCGCTCCACGCGGCGGAGGAACACCGCAGCAAAGCACAGCGTTCGGGCAGCCGCGCGCCGTGCCACCAGTCAGGTACCTCGCGATGTGGAAGTAGGTCGAGATTGCGATGAGCACTCGATGAGTACGCGATGAGTACGCGATGGGTACGCCCATGAAGTAGCGACAGTCCGGCGGACGAGACCCCCGGACTCATAGACAGGAGTGAAGTGGCTAAGGTCCGGGTTTATGAACTCGCCAAGGAGCTTGGCTTGGAGAGCAAGGCCGTCATGGCCAAGCTCACCGAGCTCGGTGAGTTCGTTCGTTCGGCGTCCTCGACTATCGAGGCGCCGGTCGTGCGCAAGTTGACTGACGCGCTTGGTGTCCCCCCCACCGGTGGCGCTGCCAAGCCTGGCCCGCGGAAGCCCGCGGCGCCCCAGCCCGCGGCAGGCGCCGCGGGTGCACCCAAGCCGGGTGCCCCGACCCCGGGTCCGCGCCCTGCCGCGACCCCCGGTCCCCGTCCCGTTCCGGCCGCCGCGGCTCCCGCCGCTCCGGCCGCCCCCGCGGCTCAGGCCGCCCCTGCGGCTCCCGCCGCGCCCGCCGCCTCGCGTCCCGGTGCGCCGACCCCGGGCCCGCGCCCGGCCGCGCGTCCCGCCGCTCCGGCGGCCCCGGCCGCGCCCGCGGCCGAGTTCTCCTCGCCGGCTCCGGCCGGTGGCGAGGCCGCCCCGCGTCCGGCCACCCAGGCCCCGCGCCCGAGTGGCCAGGCCTCCGGTGGCGCCCGTCCGGGCCCGCGTCCGGCCGGCCCGCGTCCGGGCAACAACCCCTTCACCTCGGGCAGCGCCACCGGCATGGGTCGCCCCGGCGACCGTCGCCAGGGCGGCGCCCAGGGTGGTGACCGTCCGCGTCCGGCCGGTGCTCCGGGTGCCGACCGTGGCGCTCCGCGTCCCGGTGGCGACCGTCCGCGTCCGGCCGGTGCTCCGGGTGCCGACCGTGGCGCCCCGCGTCCCGGTGGCGACCGTCCGCGTCCCGCCGGTGCCCCGGGTGCCGACCGTGGCGCTCCGCGTCCCGGTGGCGACCGTCCGCGTCCGGCCGGTGCTCCGGGTGCCGACCGTGGCGCCCCGCGTCCCGGTGG
>NZ_JBHTRF010000041.1:34981-73985 GCF_042796115.1 Kitasatospora sp. NPDC056446
CCGGGTGCCGACCGTGGCGCTCCGCGTCCCGGTGGCGACCGTCCGCGTCCGGCCGGTGCTCCGGGTGCCGACCGTGGCGCCCCGCGTCCCGGTGGTGCCCCGCGTCCCGACGGCATGCCCCGTCCGGCCGGTCCCCGTCCCGGTGGCCCGACCCCGTCCGGCATGCCGCGCCCGAACCCGGGCATGATGCCGCAGCGTCCGGCTCCGGGCCCGCGTCCCGGCCCCGGTGGCCGTGGCCCCGGTGGCCCCGGCGGCCGTCCGGGTGGTCCGGGTGGCGCCGGCGGCGCCCGTCCCGGCTTCCAGGGTCGTCCGGCCGGTCCGGGCTCGCGTCCGGCTGGTGGCGGCGGCTTCGGCGGTCCGCGTCCGGGTGGCGGCGCCCCCGGTGGTGGCGGTGGCTTCGGTCCCCGTCCCGGTGGCTTCGGCGGCCGTCCCGGCGGCCCGGGTGCCCGTGGTGGCACGCAGGGTGCCTTCGGTCGTGGCCCGGGCGGTCGCCCGGCGCGTGGCCGCAAGTCGAAGCGGGCGAAGCGCCAGGAGTACGAGGCCATGCAGGCCCCGTCCGTCGGCGGTGTGATGCTGCCTCGCGGCAACGGCCAGACCGTTCGCCTGTCGAGCGGCGCCTCGCTGATGGACTTCGCGGAGAAGATCAACGCCAACCCGGCCGCGCTCGTCTCGGTGATGTTCAACCTCGGTGAGATGGTCACCGCGACCCAGTCGGTCTCCGACGCGACCCTCGAGCTGCTGGCCGGCGAGATGGGCTTCATCCTGGAGATCGTCAGCCGGGACGACGAGGACCGCGAGCTGCTGGAGTCGTTCGACATCGACTTCGGCGCGAACGAGGGCGACGAGGACCAGCTGGCCCCGCGCCCGCCGGTCGTCACCGTCATGGGTCACGTCGACCACGGTAAGACCCGCCTGCTGGACGCCATTCGCAAGTCGAACGTGGTGGCCGGCGAGGCCGGTGGCATCACCCAGCACATCGGTGCCTACCAGGTCGCCACCGTCGTCAACGGCGAAGAGCGCCCGATCACCTTCCTCGACACCCCGGGTCACGAGGCGTTCTCCGCCATGCGTGCCCGTGGTGCCAAGTCCACCGACATCGCGATCCTGGTGGTCGCGGCCAACGACGGTGTCATGCCGCAGACGGTCGAGGCGCTCAACCACGCCAAGGCCGCGGGTGTGCCGATCGTGGTCGCGGTCAACAAGATCGACGTCGAGGGCGCCGACCCGACCAAGGTCCGCGGTCAGCTGACCGAGTTCGGTCTGGTGGCCGAGGAGTACGGCGGCGACACCATGTTCGTCGACATCTCCGCGCGCCAGGGTCTCAACATCGACCAGCTGCTGGAGGCCGTGGTCCTGACCGCGGACGCCTCGCTCGACCTGCGGGCCAACCCGGAGCAGGACGCGCAGGGTATCGCCATCGAGGCGCACCTCGACAAGGGCCGCGGCGCCATGGCGACCGTGCTCGTGCAGCGCGGTACCCTCCGCGTCGGCGACTCGATCGTGGTCGGCGACGCCTACGGCCGCGTCCGCGCGATGCTGGACGAGAACGGCAACAGCCTCGCCGAGGCCGGCCCGTCCCGCCCGGTGCTGCTGCTCGGTCTGACCTCGGTGCCCCGCGCCGGCGACAGCTTCATCGTCGTCGACGAGGACCGCACCGCCCGTCAGATCGCCGAGAAGCGCTCGGCCCGCGACCGCAACGCCGCCTTCGCGCAGCGTCGGGTCCGGGTGTCCCTGGAGGACCTGGACAAGGCCATCGCCGCCGGCGAGATCGAGCAGCTCAACCTCATCATCAAGGGTGACGTCTCCGGTTCGGTCGAGGCCCTCGAGGACGCGCTCGTCAAGCTGGACGTGGGCGAGGAGGTCGAGCTCCGCATCCTGCACCGCGGTGTGGGTGCGATCACCGAGTCCGACGTCAACCTGGCGATGGGTTCGGACGCCATCATCATCGGCTTCAACGTGCGCGCCGAAGGCCGTGCGCGCGCTGCTGCCGACAAGGAAGGCGTGGACGTCCGGTACTACTCGGTCATCTACCAGGCGATCGAGGAGATCGAGAACGCCCTCAAGGGCATGCTCAAGCCCGAGTACGAGGAGGTGCGCCTCGGCTCCGCGGAGATCCGCGAGGTGTTCCGCTCCTCCAAGTTCGGCAACATCGCGGGTGTCATCGTCCGCGAGGGCCTGCTGCGCCGCAACGCCAAGGCCCGCCTCATCCGCGACGGCAAGGTCGTGGCGGAGAGCCTCACCATCGAGGGTCTGCGACGCTTCAAGGACGACGCGACCGAGGTCCGCGAGGGCTTCGAGGCCGGTGTCACCCTGGGGTCGTTCAACGACATCAAGGTCGAGGACATCATCGAGACCTACGAGATGCGCGAGAAGCCGCGTTCGTAGTCGGTGAAAGCCGGGGCCGGGGGGCGGGGGGGGTTACCGGGGGCCCGGCCCCGGCGCGGGGGGGCGGCGGCCGGGGGCCCCCCCCCCCCCCCCCCGGCCCCGGTCTCGCTGTGTAGGGTCCGGGGTAGTTCAGATGGAACGGCGTCAGCCCGGTTCCGGGCTGTCCCCCGAGGCCTTCCAGGTCGGCGAGACCTGTCATACATGTTCGTGGGAACACTCACCTTCGACCTGCTGCTGGGCGACGTCCACTCGCTCAAGGAGAAGCGTTCGATCGTGCGGCCCATCGTGGCCGAACTGCAGCGCAAGTACAGCGTGTGCGCTGCCGAGACCGGGAACCAGGATCTGCACCGCCGGGCCGAGATCGGCCTCGCGGTGGTGTCCGGCGACGCCGGATACGTCACCGAGATCCTGGACAGCTGTGAGCGGTTGGTCGCCGGCCGCCCCGAGGTGCAGCTCCTCTCCGCGAGGCGGCGGTACCACGGCGACGACGATGAATAAGGGCTGTGGAGCCGGTCGGCGGAAGTCGCCGTTCTCACACAGATCAGGACCCAGAGCGCCCGCAAGGCCGGGCGCGGGCCGGTACTTTGGGGCGTGGGCCCCGACGGGTGCACAGCTCTCCCGGGTACCGGGCCCACTGCACGAGGAGGCAACGTGACCGACACCGCAAGGGCGCGCAAGCTCGCCGACCGCATCCAGGTGGTCGTCGCCCAGACCCTGGAACGGCGGATCAAGGACCCGCGACTGGGGTTCGTGACCATCACCGACACCCGGGTGACCGGCGACCTGCGCGAGGCCACCGTCTTCTACACCGTCTTCGGCGACGAGACCGAGCGTGAGGCCACGGCCGCCGCGCTGGAGAGCGCCAAGGGCGTGATCCGCTCCGAGGTCGGCAAGATCGGGGTGCGCTTCACCCCGACGCTGACCTTCGTCGCGGACGCGCTGCCGGACAACGCCCGGAACATCGACGACCTGCTCGACCGGGCCAAGGCCATCGACGCGGCGGTGCGCACCACCGCCGCGGGCGCGACCTACGCCGGCGACGCGGACCCGTACCGGGTCCCGGCGGCCGAGCGTGACGACGAGGACGAGTAGTCATGGCGGGTGAGCCGGCGAAGGCCGCCTCGCGAGCCGGATCGACCACGGGGGCGTCCTCCACCAGCACGGTGGAGGACGCCCTCGCGGCGCTCCCGGGGCCGCGCACCGAGGAGAGCGGGTTCGAGCTGGTCTGGCAGCAGGTGGTGGCGGAGATCGGGCGGGCCCGCTCGATCGACCTGATCTGCCACATCTGCCCGGACGGCGACGCGCTGGGCTCCTCGCTGGCGGCCGCGCTGGCGCTGCGGGGCCTCGGCAAGCAGGTACGGGTCTCCTTCGGTGACGACCCGCAGATCGTGCCCGAGTCGCTGGCCTTCCTGCCCGGCCAGGAGCTGATCGTGCCGGCTTCCGAGGTGCCGGACGCGCCCGAACTGGTGCTCTGCTTCGACGTGGCCGCGGAGAGCCGGCTCGGCCTGCTGCACGACAAGGCCTTCGCCGCGCCCGTCCTGGTGGTGTTCGACCATCACGCCTCCAACCCGGGCTTCGGCACCCACCAGCTGATCGACCCGACCGCGCCGGCCACCGCCGTCCTGGTCGACGAACTGCTGCGCCGGCTCGGCGTCGGGCTCGACCCGGACCTGGCCACCTGCCTCTACACCGGGGTCGCCACCGACACCGGCTCCTTCAAGTACCGGGCCACCACGCCCGCCACCCACGAACTCGCCGGCCGGCTGCTGGCCACCGGCATCCGGCACGACCTGATCTCCCGCCGACTGTGGGACACCTCCTCCTTCGGCTACCTCAAGGTGCTCGCGGGCGCGCTCGACCGGGCCGTCTACGAGCCGGCGGCGGCGGGCGGGCTGGGCCTGGTGTGGACCTGGGTGCCGTACCAGGACCTGGCGCTGTTCAGCGTCACGGTCGAGGAGATCGAGGGTCTGATCGACATCCTGCGCCGCCCGGCCGAGGCCGAGGTGGCACTGGTGCTCAAGCAGGACCCGGACGGCACGCTGCGCGGCTCCTCGCGCTCCAAGGGCGCGGTCGACGTCGCCGCCGCCTGCGCCGAACTGGGCGGCGGGGGGCACGTCTACGCGGCCGGGTTCAGCGTCCGGGAGGATGTGGCAGCGGTGGTCGAGCGGTTCCGGGGCGCGCTGCGCCCGGTACGTTGATCATTCCTGACCGTTCTGAGAGAAAGAACCCGATGAAGCGCAAAGGCACCGGCCCCGACGGCCTGGTGATCGTCGACAAGCCCGAGGGCATCACCTCGCACGGGGTCGTCGCCAAGCTGCGGTGGCTGGCCGGGACGCGGAAGGTCGGGCACGCCGGCACGCTGGACCCGATGGCCACCGGCGTGCTGGTGATCGGCATCGAGCGGGCCACCCGGCTGCTCGGCCACCTGATGCTCACCGCCAAGACGTACGAGGCGACCATCCGGCTCGGCCAGACCACCGTGACCGACGACCGGGAGGGCGAGGTCACCGCCTCGGCCCCGGCCGGGCAGGTCACCCGGGAGGCGATCGACGCCGGGATCGCGGCGCTCACCGGCGAGATCATGCAGGTGCCGTCCAAGGTCAGCGCGATCAAGATCGACGGCAAGCGTTCGTACGCCCGGGTGCGCGAGGGCGAGGACTTCGAGCTCGCGGCCCGGCCGACCACGATCCACTCCTTCACCGTGCACGGGCAGCGCGCCGCGGTCGCCGAGGACGGCACGCCGGTGATCGACCTGGACGTCACCGTCGAGTGCTCCTCCGGCACCTACATCCGGGCGCTGGCCCGGGACCTGGGCGCCGGGCTGGGCGTCGGCGGGCACCTGACCGCGCTGCGGCGCACCAGGGTCGGGCCGTACTCGGTGGAGTCGGCGTACACCCTGGAGCAGCTGGAGGAGGCGGTCACCGGGGAGCCCGCGCAGGGGCTCCAGGTGCTGCCGATCGGGGAGGCCGCGGCGGCCGCCTTCCCGCGCTGGGACCTGGACGAGGCCGCGGCGGAGAAGCTGTCGCACGGCGCCCGGCTCAAGGCGCCCGGGATGGGCGTGGATGGGCCGATCGCGGTGTTCGGGCCGGACGGGCGCTTCCTCGCGCTGGTCGAGGAGACGGGCGGGCAGGCGAAGCCGGTCGCGGTCTTCGTCGGCTGACGGGGCCCCTTCCGGCGCGCTCTGGGCCGTTCTGGCCGCCCTGGGCCGCGCTGGCCGAGCTGGCCGCTCTGGCCGCGCTGATCCGAGCCGATCCCGGCCGGTCCGAGCCGGTCGAAACCCCTGTCGGGAGTCTCCCGACAGGGGTTTCGTCGTTCCCCGGTGCCTCCGCCCCGTCCACAAGATCACTCGGACGGGGGAGCGCACGGGGTGAACGCCCGTGGTGAGCGGCGCGGGCGCGGTCGGGGCGGCGCCCCGGCGGGAAGGCTCCCGACGGCGAGCCAGCGACGGTCGAAGGGGCACTCATGCCGGGGTTTCTGGAGGGCGATCCGGGGCGGCACCTGCTGCGGATCCGCGACCTCAACGGGCGGTTGCACGGCTTAGGGTTCGTCGCCGACCCGGCGGGCCTGGTGCTCACCGCGCACGAGAGCGTGGCCGGACTGGACCGGGTGGTCCTGCACACCCCCGGCGGGCAGACCCGGGTGCTCGGCCCGGACGCCGTCCGGCCGCTGCCCGAGCACGGGCTGGCGCTGCTGCGCACCGACGCGGTCGGCGGGCTGCCGGTGCCGCCGCTGCCGGTGGGCTCGGCCGGGGCCGGGTACGAGGTGCTGGTGCCCGCCCTCGCGGGCGAGGAGGGACGGGCGGTCGCCCTGCGCTGCGGGCTGCTCGCGGTCACCGGCGCCGCGTACGGCGGGCACCGGCTGGGCGGGGTGCTGCTGCTGGACGTGCCGGTGGTCGACGGGGTCGAGGTGCCGGCCGGCTCGCCGGTGCTGGACGCCCGCAGCGGGGCGGTGGTCGCGCTGGCCGCGCCCGCCGTACGGGGGCCGCGGCACGGCGGGGCGCTGCCGGCGGTGGCGGTCGGCGGCGGCGCGGTGGAGCCGGCCGAGGAGCTGGCCGACCTGCTGGCGCGCAACGCGGCGGCCGTGCCCGCGTACGGGCCCGCGCTCAACCTGGCCGGGGTGCTGCGGCTGGCCGGCGCCCAGCTGGCCGCCGCCGGGGCCGGGCCGGGGCGGGTGGCCGGGCTGGCCGCGGACCGGGTGGACCGGTCGGACGGCCTGGCCGGGGACGAGCCGGCCGCGACCGTCACCGCGCTGGTCGGCGCCCCCGGCAGCGGGCGCTCCACCGAACTGGCCGCGCTGGCCGTCCGCCGCTCCGGCGGCGCCCACCCGCTGCCCACCCTCTGGCTGCGCGGCGCCGACCTGCGCGCCGGGGACCGCTCGCTCGCCGAGCCGGCGGAACGGGCGCTGGCCGCGGCGGCGGCCGAGCTCGGCGTCCCGGCGCCCGCGCCGGAACCGGTGGCGGCGCTGTGCGCGGCCGCCGGACGGCCGCTGCTGGTCGTCCTCGACGGCCCGGAGGAGGCCCCGGCGCAGCCGGACCCGCGCTGGCTGCGCGGCGCCGGGCAGTGGCTGACCGGCTGCGGGGCGCGGCTGCTCACGGCCTGCGGGGAGGAGCTCTGGGAGCGGCTGGCGGCCGAGCCCTGGGGGAGCGGCACCCCGGGCAGGCCGGGCGCGCAGGCCCCGCACCCGGACGGCGACCTGAGCAGCGCCCCCACCGTCCGGATGGACGCCGGCGGCCCCGGCGGCCCCAGCCTGGCCGGGCACCGGCTCGGCCCGCTGCCCGCCGAGGCCGCCGAGCGGGTGCGCCGCCGCTACGGGCTGCCGCCCGGACGCCCGCCCGCCGCCGAGGACGCCCGGCACCCGCTGGCCGTACGGCTCGCCGGGGAGCTGTGGGCCGAGGGGCTGCACGACGGGCCGGTGCGCCGGGGCGAGCTGTTCGGGGCCTTCCTGGACCTGCGCTGCCTGCGGGTCGCCCAGCGGCTGGCCGAGGACGGCCGGCCGCGCCGCCCGGGTGCCCACCGCCGGGGCGCCGTGCGGCCCGGCGGGCCGCGCCACGGGCGGGTGCGCCGGCTCGCGGCGGCGGTGGCCGGGCGGGTCCACGAGGCGGCCCGGCGGATGCTCGGCAGCGAGCCGGGCGGGCTGGCGCGGGCCGCCTTCGAGGAGCTGTTCCCGGTCGACGGGGGCTGGTCCAGGGCGGTCCTCGCCGAGGGCCTGTTCGTCCCCGCCGGGCCCGGGTTCCGCTTCGCCCACGGGGAGTTCGCCGACTGGCTGCAGGGCCTGCACCTGGATCTGGACGGGGCGCTGCGGCTGCTGCTCGGCGAGGCCGAGGACACCCCGCCCGAGCCCGTCGAGGGCAGCTCCGAGGGCAGCTCCGATGAGCGTGCCGACGGCACCTCCGGCGGTACCGAAGGCACCGGCGGCACCGGCCGGGCGGTCGGGGCACGCGCCGTCCCCCGGCACCGGATCGGCCCGGTCGCCGCCGCGCTGCGCCGGGTGGCCGAGACCTGGGGCGCGCCCGCCCTGGACCCGTGGCTGCACCGGATCTGGCGCGCGCTGGACCTACGCCCGCCGGGCAGCGAACCCGCCTGGTGGGCGGCCCGGTTGCTCGCCGCGGGCCTGGCCGCCAGCCCCGACCCGGCCGAACACCGGGCACTGCTCGACCAGTTGGCCCGCAGGATCGCCGAACGGGCCGCCCCGGTGGGCGGCGCGGCGGGGCTCCGGGCCGACGGTCTCGGCCGTTTCGGCCCGGCGTTCTGGACCGGCCTCGGACTGCCGGTCGACGCCGAACTCGCCCTGCTGCGCCACCTGGTGGCCGCCGACGGCACCGGCCACCGCTTCCTCGGCGCGGTGGCCGAGCGGCTGCGGGCCGACCCGGTCGCGGTGTTCCCGCTGCTCTGCGCCTGGTTCGACGATCCGCGCGGGCTGCCCGGCCGTCCCGGCTCCGCAGGGGGGCCCGGCGTCGCCGACCTCGCGCACGAGCTGTTGTACGCCCACCGCAGGCTCGCCCTGGACGAGTTGGCCGACGCGCTGGCCGCCGCCGCGCACCCGAGGGCGGACGCGCTGCTCACCGTGCTCGCCGCCGAGGAGCCGTCCGCGCTCTGCCGGGCGGTGGACCGCTGGAGCCACGACCGGCGGCCCGAACGGCACGTCGCGGCCGCGGTGCACGCGCTGCGGACTGCCCCGTACGCGACCGGCGCCGGGGCCGAGCTGCTGCGGTTCACCGCGCTGACGCTGCTCGCCCGCGAGGACGAGCCCGGTCTGCACGGCGCGGCGCTGGCGCTGCTGGTCGGCGATCCGGCGGCCCGGGCCGAGCACCTTCCGGCCGCCCTCGCCCGGTACCGGGCGGGCGGCGACGCCTTCCTCACCCCGGCGGCGCTCGCCCCGGCGCTGGAGAGCGACCCGGAGCCCGTCCTGGCCGCGCTCGCCGACCGGGCTGCGCCGGGCGCGGTCGCCGCCGGGACGCTGCGGGTGCTGGCCGACGCCGTCGCCCCGGTGGCCGTCCGGCGGGGCGCGGAGCTGGCCGCCCGGCTGCTGCGCGCGCACCCGGGGCTGGCGGGCCCGGTCGCCGTCGACTACCTCGGCCGCCGGCTGGCGCGCGCCGCGGCGGTCGGCCCGGCCGACCGGCTGGAGCTGCGGGTGCTGCTGGGCGCCGCGCTGGCCGCCCGGACGGCGGCGGCGCGCCGGCCGTTCGCCGAGGCGCTGTCCGTCCCGGTGGCCGACCCGGCGGCGGACGCGCTGCGCTGCGAGCTCCTGGACACCCTGCTCGCCACCGAGACGGACCCGGCGGTGCTGACCGCCGCCGTGGAGCGGCTGGCCGAGCACTGCGGGGCCGAGAACCCGGCCCGGGCCCGTGCGGTGCTGGCCCGGGCGGCCTGCGCGCTGCCTGGCGCGGACGAACTGCTGGTGCGCTGTGCCGGACGCTCCGCGGCCTTCGCCCGGCTGCTCGTCCGCTGGCCGGGCGACGCCGCCCCGACCGCGCCGGACGGCCCCCGGCTGGCCCGGATGCGGGCCCTGGCGGCGTCCGGCCGGGACCCGCAGTACGCCGCCGCCGAGGCGGAGCGGACCGCCCGGGACGGCGCGGTACGGCCGCCGGTGCGCTCAACCCGCATTCCGGTGCCTGAGCCGGGGCAGGCGCATGGCACGCTATAGGGGTTCGGGTTTTGAGCGTTTGAGCGTACAGACGGTACGCGCCGTAGGGAACAAGGAGCGGTCGGGTGCAGCGCTGGCGTGGCCTGGAGGAGATCCCCGGTGACTGGGGACGCAGCGTCGTCACCATCGGCTCGTTCGACGGGGTGCACCGCGGACATCAGCTGATCATCGGACGGGCGGTCGAGCGCGCCCGCGAACTCGGCCTCCCCTCGGTCGTGGTGACCTTCGACCCGCACCCGCGCGAGGTGATCCGCCCGGGCAGCCACCCGCCGCTGCTCGCGCCGCACCCGCGCCGGGCCGAGCTGGTCGCGGAGCTCGGCGTGGACGCGGTGCTGGTGCTGCCGTTCACCACCGAGTTCTCGCAGGAGTCCCCGGAGACCTTCGTCCGGCAGGTCCTGGTGGACGCGCTGCGCGCGCGGGTCGTCATCGAGGGCCCCAACTTCCGCTTCGGCCACCGCGCCGCCGGGGACGTCGAGCTGCTCGGCGGGCTGGGCCGGGCCGACGACTTCGAGGTCGAGGTGGTCGACCTCCAGGTGAGCGGCGCGGCCGGGGACGGCCAGCCGTTCTCCTCCAGCCTGATCCGCCGGCTCGTGGAGACCGGCGACATGGCCGGCGCCAACGAGGTGCTGGGCCGCCCGCACCGGGTCGAGGGCGAGGTGGTGCGCGGCGCGCAGCGCGGCCGCGAGCTGGGCTACCCGACCGCCAACGTCCAGACCGTGCCGCACAGCGCGATCCCGGCGGACGGCGTCTACGCGGGCTGGCTGACCGCCGACGGCGAGCGGATGCCGGCGGCGATCTCGGTCGGCACCAACCCGACCTTCGACGGCACCGACCGCACCGTCGAGGCGTACGCCATCGACCGGGTCGGCCTGGACCTGTACGGGCTGCACGTCGCGGTGGACTTCCTGGCCTACCTGCGCGGGATGGAGAAGTTCGACTCCATCGACGCGCTGCTGGACCGGATGGCCGACGACGTCAAGCGCGCCCGCGAGCTGACCGACGGGGTCTGACCCCTGGGAACGCGCCGGAACGCGCCGAGAGGCACGGGAAGGCACCGCAAGACGCCGGAAGGGCCCGCCGTGTCGGCGGGCCCTTCCCGTGTCACCACTACGTGCCGGTACGGCGCGTCACCGCTCCCCGGTCACTGCCGGGGCGGCTGCGGGTAGCCGTAGCCCGGCGGCGGGGGCTGGTAGCCGTCCGGCTCGGCGGGCGGGGCGGGCACCGGCGGCACGCCCTGGGCGGACGGGTAGCCGGGGCCGGGCTGGGGGGCGCCCTGCTGCGGCGGCCAGGGCTGGGGCTGCGGGTAGCCGTACCCGGCCGGGGGCGGCGGGGCCTGGCCGGGCTGCGGCGCCCACGGTGCGCCCGGGGCGGGCTGCGGGGCCTGCGCGGCCTGGCCCGGGGGGACCGGAGCCGGGTAGGGCTGCGGCTGGGGCTGCGGGGCCTGCGGCTGCTGCCAGGCGGACTGCTGGGCGGCGGCCTGCTGGGCCCGGATGATGTCCTCGCCGACCAGGGTGGCGAGCTCGAAGTACGCCTCGCGGACCTTGGGCCGCATCATGTCGAGGTTGACCTCGGCGCCGGCCGCCAGGCTCTCGTCGAACGGCACCACGACCACGCCGCGGCAGCGGGTCTGGAAGTGCGCGACGATGTCCTCGACCTTGATCATCTTGCTGGTCTCGCGCACCCCGGAGACCACCGTGATGCTGCGCTGCACCAGGTCCGCGTAGCCGTGCGCGGAGAGCCAGTCCAGGGTGGTCGAGGCGCTGGAGGCGCCGTCGACGCTGGGCGTGGAGACGATGATCAGCTGGTCGGCCAGGTCCAGCACCCCGCGCATCGCGCTGTACAGCAGGCCGGTGCCGGAGTCGGTCAGGATGATCGGGTACTGGCGGCCCAGCACGTCGATGACCTGGCGGTAGTCCGAGTCGTTGAAGGTCGTGGAGACCGCCGGGTCGACGTCGTTCGCCAGGATCTCCAGACCCGAGTTCAGGTCCTGCGAGGTGAACTGACGGATGTCCATGTAGCTGCGCAGGTGCGGGATGGCCGTCACCAGGTCGCGGATGGTCGCGCCGGTCTGGCGCTTGACCCGGCGGCCCAGCGTGCCGGCGTCCGGGTTGGCGTCGATCGCGATCACCTTGTCCTGGCGCTCACTGGCCAGGGTCGCGCCGAGCGCGGTGGTGGTCGTGGTCTTGCCGACCCCGCCCTTGAGGCTGATCACGGCGATCCGGTAGCAGCTCAGCACCGGGGTGCGGATGACCTCCAGTCGGCGGGCCTTCTCGGCCGCCGCGGCCTTGCCGCCGAACTGGAACCGGGGCTGCTGGCGCTGCTGCTTGGGCTGGCTGCGCAGCAGCCGGTCCGAGGACAGCTCGACGGCGGCGGTGTAGCCGAGCGGAGCGCCGTGCGCGGTCTGCTGCGGGGTGGCGGCCTGCTGGAACGCGGCGGGCTGCGGCGCCTGCGGCTGCTGCCACGGCTGCGCGGGGGCCGGCGGCTGCGCCTCCTGCGCCTGCCACGGCCGGCCGGGCTGGGGCTGGCCGGGGTGGGGCTGCTGCTGGACGGGCTGCGGCGGGACCGACTGCTGGTACGCGCCGGGCTGCGGCCAGCCGCCCTGGCGCGGGTCCACCGGGCCGGGCTGCGGCTGCGGGTGCGGGTGCTGCTGGGGCTGCGGGACGGGGGCCGGCTGGGCCTGGGCCGACGCCTGCTGGGCCGATGCCTGCTGGGCCGCCCACGCGGCCTGCGGGTCCCACCCGGCCTGCGGGTCCTGCGGGTGCTGCGGCACGCCGGGCACGGCAGGCACGCCCGGCTGGGCCGGCGGCTGCGGGTAGGCCGGCGGCGGCACGGGCTGCCCCGGGTAGGCGGGCGGGACCGGCGCCGCCGGGTACGCCGGGTAGGGCTGGGGCGCGGCCGGCTGCGACAGCGCCTCCGCCGTCGGCCAGGCCGGGGCGGCGGTCGGCGGCTGCTCGGCGGCGGCGGGGGAGGGAGCGGCGGCGGCCGGCGGGAACGGGACGTGCTGCGCCTCGGCCTGGACCGGCGGCGGAGGCGTCACCGGCACACCGGGCGACGCGGGCACGGGCGCGGGAGCCGGGGCGGCGGCCGGCCCGGCGTCGGCCACCGGCGCGGGGGCCTGGGCCTGGACCGGTGCCTGTGCCGGCGCCTGACCGGGGGTCTGACCCGGTGCCTGGGCCTGGTGCGGGACCGGGACATGGGGCTGCGCCGGAGCCGGCGCGGCCTCGGTGACCGGCACCGGAGCGGCCGGAGCGGCCGGAGCGGCCGGAGCGGCCGCGGGGGCGTCGGCCGGGCCCGCCGCCGGAGCCGCCGGGGCGGTCGCCTCAGCGGCCGGTGCCGGCTGCACGTACCAGGACGGGGGAGTGTAGTCAGGCGCGTCCGACCAGTCGTCGTCGTCCTCTGCCGCGTTGTCGCCGACGTAGACGCCGTCCCGATCGCTGCTCACTCTGGCTCCCTCGTGTTCGCCGCCGCTTGTTCAGCGGTGCCGTTGCCGCATCAAAGACTAGGCCGTACGGCAACCCCCGTTGAAGGCGGCTTCGGTTCCGCGACGGCCCGCCGGGTGCGGCGAGCCGCCGCTCAGTCCATCCGGCGCGGCCCGCCGAGCACCTGCTGTTCGGCCTGCCCGGCCACGGCCCGTACGTACTGACGCCGCATCCGGGTCGCCCACAGGGTGAGGTCGTCGCCGAGGGTGGGCAGGGTGGCCACGTCCTCGGGCGGGAGCGACAGCACCCGGCCGGTCAGCTCCGCTTCCTGCGGGGAGATCCGCTGCACGCCGACCAGGTCGGCCGCGTTGAGCACCCGGGCGGCGTTCGGGCCCAGGTAGGGCAGCAGCGTCAGGGTGGTCTGCCAGGGCGCGGCGGAGAGCCGGCTGCGCGGCGGGCGGGCGCCGAGGTCGCGTACCACCAGCACCGGCGAGGCCACCGAGGCGCCCTGCGGGCCGAGCCGGCCGACCTGGTGGACCGTCACGCAGGGCTGTCCGCCGCCGGCGGCCTGCGCCATCGGCCCCCACAGCTGTCCGCGGGCGGTCTCCACCACGACCCGGGCGCCGATCGCGGCCGCCCGCAGCGCGATGAGCTGCGCCGTCCACATGCCGCCGACCAGGACGAGGTCGTACGCGCTGGGGCGGAAGAGGCCGAGCACCGCGGGCTGCCCCTGCGGGTCGACGCCGATGACCACGCCGTCGTCGCCGACCGGGAAGGCCAGCGCGGCGAGGTCGGCCGGTTCGAGCACGTGCTTCTCCCGGCGGGGGCCGCGCAGGCCGAAGCCGGGCAGGATCCGGGGCCGGGCCCGGCGCTGCTCGGCGCCGGGCTGCGGGCCGGGGACGGGGTAGGTCTGGTACGCCATCAGGACGTTCCTCCCAGCGGCAGGGTGGCGAGCATGCCGGGGGCCTGTTCGAGGTCGAGCCGGACGAGGCCGAGGCCGACGCCCTGCGCCCGGGTCTCCGCCTGGCGGCCGGCCTGGACGGCCTCGCTCTCGTTGCGCCCGGTCACCCGCAGGTGTCCGCTGACGGTGACCGAGCCGCCGGTGCCGTGTCCGGCGGTCAGGCTGAAGGTGCCGGCCAGGGCCGCGGAGCCGGTGATCAGGTTGACCAGGTCCGGTGCGGCGATCCGGCCGGCGGTGCCGTCGGGACGGCTCAGCTGCGGCCAGCGGGAGATCCAGTAGGTGGTGTGCCAGCGGTCGTCGATCCGCCAGAACCGGTTGCCCTCCTGGGTGCGGCGGGTGGTGCCGCCGCCGCTGCCGGTGCCCTGGCGGCCGGCCACCGCGACCGGGTTGGCGCAGGCGGAGATGGCCAGGGCGGCGATCAGTTCGCGCTCGTCCAGCACGGTCGCGTTGAACCCGGCGCTGTTGAGCCGCCCGGCCAGCTGGTCGGTGACCCGCTGCAGCGCCTTGCGGGCGCCCTCCTCACCGCCGCCTCGGGCGCGGACGGCGGTCGCCGCCCGCTCCGGGTCGAGCTTGAGGGCGACCCAGGTCAGCCGCAGCCCGGGGGTGGAGGTGCCGTCGGGCAGTTCGCGGTAGGCGCGGGCGGCCAGCGACTGTTCGGGCAGGTGCTGGGCCGGGGCGGGCTGGGTGTGCTGGACCAGCTGCACCGACTCCAGGGTGATGTCGTCGACGGTGAGCGCCGAGCAGACCACGTCCAGCGGCAGCGGCAGCGCGGTGCGCGCCGGGCGCAGCGGTTGGTCCTTGGCCTGGACGAGCAGCACCGAGGTGAGGAAGGTGCCGTCGCCGACCATGCCGGTCTCCCGGCGGACGGGGCGGCCGCCGAACTCGGCCTCGGTGGCGTGGGTGCAGGTGCGCAGCCCGGGTTCGAGTTCCAGCGCGGGGGCCAGCGCCGGGTCGGTGCCGGCCGGCGGCAGCAGCGTCCGGGCCTGCCTGCGGCGGGACTTGAGGGCGGCGCGCACCCGCAGCAGCTCGGGGATGGTGCGGCCGCGCACCGGGACCGCCGCGAGGACGAGCAGCACCAGCGCGACCGCGCCGAAGCCGGCCGCGACCGGTCGGCTGATCGTCCAGCCGACCGCGACCAGCGCCGCCGCGACCTCGACCAGGACGAGCTGCTGGAGCTTCAGCCGGCCGCCGAGCAGCCCGGGCCGGGGGTTGACGCGGACCTGGACGGGACCGGTGCCGTCGGCCGGGCCGTCGGGTCGGGTCCGGCCGGGCCGGCGCGGCCTCCCGCCGCCCGAGGTGCTGCGGCGTCCTGGAGCGGTCTGGCTTGGCATCCCCCGATGGCCCTCTCTGATCGATCGCTGATCGGCCGCTGATCCGTCGGCGCGGCCCGGTTGGCCGGTTCGCGGACCGTACCCGTACCGTACTCACCGTCTGCTGCCGCATCGTAGAGGGTTGGGGCGGGTTGGCGCCCGGCGGGTGGACGGCGGGGCAGGTCGGTCTGACAACGTCCGACAACGTCTGACTAGGGGGACGACGAGGATGGCATCGCGCCGAGACGAGCTCAACGCGTACACCTTCGCCCGCAAGCGGACGGTGGGTGCCTTCCTGCTGCCCGCCGGCGGCGGCAGCGACGAGGACGCGCCGCGTCCGGTGAAGGCGGTGCTGCCGAGCGTCCTGGCCGGGGTGGTGATCGTGGCCGGGTTCGGGGTCTGGGGGGTGTTCAAGCCCAGTGCCCCGGTGAAGTGGGACGACGGGAAGAACATCGTCCAGGGCAAGCAGTCGACCACCCGGTACGTGGTGCTGACCGACCCGGACGGCCGGACCAAGCGGCTGCACCAGGTGCTCAACATGTCCTCGGCGCGGCTGGTGCTGCCGGCGGGTGCCAAGGTCGTGGTGGTCGACGACGGGGTGCTCGACCGGTACCCCAACCACGGTCCGACCATCGGCATCCCGTACGCGCCGGACAAGCTGCCGACCACGGCCAACGCGAGCCAGTCGATGAAGTGGGCGGTCTGCGACCGGCCGGGCTCGGACGAGAAGCAGGAGACCGTCAACCAGGCGGTGTTCGTGGCGGCCGGCCAGGACGCGGCGGCGCTGGCCGCCAAGGACCGGATGCTCGGCCCGGACCAGCTGATGCTGGTGCAGCAGGCCGACGAGCAGCAGGTGTCCGCCGCCCCGGGGCCCGGCCAGCAGGCGGCCGCGGGCGCGAAGGTCTACCTGGTCGACGCGCAGGGCCGCAAGCACGAGATCGGCTCGCCGCAGTCGGACGACAAGGAGCGCAAGTCGCTGGTCACCGCGGTCTTCGGGCCCAACGCGGTGCCGCAGCGGGTGAAGCGGGACTGGCTGGAGACCCTGGTGAACGGCACGCCGGTCACCTTTCCGTCGGTCCAGGGCGCGGCCGACACCCCGAACCCCAACTCGAACGTGGCGCTGGGGAACACGGCCGACCGCCGGATCGGCCGGCTGGTGCACTACCAGGACCGCAACTACGTGGTCGGCAAGGACCAGCTCTACCTGGTCACGCCGTTCCAGGCGGAGTTGATCCGGCAGAACCCGGCGTTCCAGATGCTCTACAAGTACGACCAGGACAAGAAGCCGCGCAGCGACGACATGACCCCGCTGGACCACTCCTCGCTGCGCAGCGAGACCCCGCTGCCGGACACCGCGGCCGACTGGCCGCTGAAGGCCGGCGCGCCGGTGAACAACTGGCAGGACCGGCAGGACGCGCGGCTGGTCGTGTGCAGCACCTTCGACGGTGTCGCCGAGGACGGCCGGACGGCCAAGCGCAGTGTCTGGGCCGGGACCTCGTACCCCGCGCAGTACAACAACGGGGCCGGCGCCGCGTACGTGACCCCGGGTCACGGCCTGTTCTACCGGGCGCTGAACGGCTCCACCGCCGGTTCGGGCAGCGACTTCCTGATCACCGAGACCGGTCTGCGCTACGCCGTCCCGGCGAACGGCGACGGCGGACCGGGTGCCACTCCCGCGCCGGGGGCGACGTCCGGCGGCCCGAGCGGGGCCCCGAAGGCGCCGGCCCCGCAGTCGGGCAGCGCGAGCCCGGGGGCGCCGGACCAGCAGTCCGGCCAGCAGTCCGGCCAGCAGCCGGGTCAGCAGCAGGACGAAACCGGCGGAAACCAGGCGCGGTTGGGCTACCAGGGGGTGCAGCCGCTGCCCGTCCCGCACGAGTGGTCGGACCTGGTTCCGGCCGGCCCGCCGCTGACGGCGAAGGGCGCGGTGCAGCCGCAGAACGCCTGATCGGCCAAGCCCGGCAACGGAATTGGCCGCAGTGTCATGGTCTGGTAACTGCTCGGCACTCGATGTTGGGGTGAGTTGCGTGTGCCGACTACAGTGCTGCTGGACATCACAAGGGTGATGGGACGGTCGGGCCCTCCGGGGCCCTCCGTGCACGCAATGTTGTCTCATGGGGGATGGTGGAGCATGGGTCAGTTCACGATGACTGCTCAGGAGATGCTGGCTTTCGCCAATCAGATCGAGCAGGCGATCGGCAAGATCGAAGGGGAGCGGCTCAAGCTGATCAGCACGGTCTCGGGCATCACCGGCGGCTGGCAGGGGCAGGCGGCGACCGCCTACACGAACCTGCAGAACCGGGTGAACGGCGACATCGCGAAGCTCAAGGAGTCGCTGTCCGCGATCAAGCACGCGATCGAGCTGACCACCAAGCACTACTCGAGCACCGAGGAAGAGCAGAAGGCGATGTTCGCCGACTCCCAGGGCTGATCGCCGTACCCGAGCTGATCACCGGTCTGTTCCGAATCGCCGCTCGCCGGGGTGTCCGCCACTGACCGCGGGACGCCCGGCACCCTCGTCAAGGGAGACAACGTGTCCGACCACATCCTCGTCAACTTCGAGACCGTTCACAGCGCCGCCGAGGAGGTCAAGGCCTCGGCCGGCCGCATCGACCAGATGCTGAACGACCTGAAGAAGGACGTCACCCGCATCGCCCAGAGCTGGCAGGGCAAGGCCCAGGAGGGCTACAACGTCCAGCAGGCCAAGTGGGACTCGGCCGCCACCGACCTGCACTCGACCTGCATGCAGATCGCGTCCTCGCTGGAGAACGCCGCGCAGAGCTACCGCACCACCGAGGACAGCAACGCCAAGCTCTGGCAGGGCTGACCGGGCGTTCCCGAGCGGGAACGACAGGGGCGGGTACCCGGCTTCCGGGCACCCGCCCTTCGGCGCGCGGCACGGGCGGACGACATGAGGGGTGGCAGGGTGGCCGGACACGGGTACCGGAAGACGGCTGCGGCGCTGGCCGCGCTCGCGGTGCTGGGCGGCCCGCTCGCCGCCCCGGCGTACGCCGACGGCGGGCCCGGGCTGGCCGCCGCGGGCGACTGCCCCAAGAACGCGCCCGACGTGCAGACCGTGCCGTGGTCGCTGCAGCGCCTGCTGCTGGACGAGCTGTGGCAGGGCGGGCGCACCACGGGCAAGGGCGTGAAGGTCGCGGTCATCGACACCGGGGTCGACCGCAACAACCCGCAGCTGGGCGGTCAGGTCCCGGCCGTCGACCCCGAGCGGGACAAGACCGTCCTGCCGCCGGTGGACAAGGTCCAGGCGGGGTCCAACCTGCTGGTCAACCGGGAGACCAAGGAGCCGATCCAGGGCACCGCCGCCGAGGACCCGGTCGGCCACGGCACCAAGGTGGCCGGCATCATCGCGGCCCGCAAGAGCGACCGGACCGGCTTCGTCGGGCTGGCCCCCGACGCCCAGATCCTCTCGATCCGGCAGAACGACAGCGACGGCAACGGCGACGTCGCCACGCTGGTGAAGGCCATCCACGAGGCGGTCGCGGCCAAGGCCAAGGTCATCAACATCTCCCAGGACGTGCGCGGGGCGGGGGACGCCCGCTTCGGCGGCTACCAGGACCTGAAGACCGAGATCGACAACGCCGAGCTGGCCGGCGTGGTGGTGGTCGCCTCCACCGGCAACGACGGCAAGGAGGGCGACACCTATCCGGGTGCCTTCCCGACCGTGCTGGCCGTCGGCGCCTCCGACCGCAACAACGAGCGCGCCCCGTTCTCCCAGTACGGCTCCTTCGTGAAGGTCGCCGCGCCCGGTGTCGACATGCTGTCCACCGTGCCGGGGAGCGGCCAGTGCGTGGACAACGGCACCAGCTTCGCCGCCCCGTACGTCTCCGGGCTCGCCGCGCTGCTGGTGGACGCCCACCCGGGCTGGAAGCCGGCCCAGGTGCGGGCCTGGATCGAGCAGACCGCGCAGCGCACCGAGCGCGAGCCCAACCGTTTCACCGGCTGGGGCGTGGTGGACCCGGTCAAGGCCGTCACCAAGGCGCCCGAGGTCGCGCCGTTCGCCGCCGTCCCGGACGCCCCGGTGCAGCTCGCCTCCGCGCCGATCGTGCCGAGGCCGGTGGGCCTCGGCGAGACCCAGGCCGACCGGGACGGCCGCACCGCGACGTACGTCCTCGGCGTCGGCGCCCTGCTGGTCGCGCTGCTGATCGGCGGCGGCGTGGTCCTGCGCGACCGCCGGCGCGGCTCCGCCGACTGACCCGCCCCGCACCGGGACCCGCAAAGCCCCCCGCATCGGTCCCGAACCGGCCCCCATCGGCCCCTGACCGGTCCGTGAGCCGCGGGCCGCGGCCCCGACGCGCCGGAGAACTCCGGTCACGCCTGTAACACCGCGGCCCGCCCGCCGCATCGATGGAGTGTCAGGGCGGGCGGAGCACGGGGGGCAGCGCACATGGGGTGGATCGGGGCCGGCCGGGAGGCCAAGGATGCCGAGTTCCTGGAGTTCGTCGCGGGCCGCACCGGCCACCTGTACCGCTCGGCCTGCCTGCTCACCAGCGGCGACACCCACTACGCCGAGGACCTCGTCCAGGAGGCCCTCAGCCGGATGTACGTGCTCTGGCGGCGCAGCGCCTTCACCAACGGCCGGGAGCGGATAGCCAACCCGGCGGCCTACACCCACACCGTCATGGTGCGCGCCTTCCTCGCCCAGCAGCGCCGGCGCTCCAGCGGTGAGCGCCCGACCGACGCCCTGCCGGAGGCGCAGGGGCGGGACGCCGACAGCACCCTGCGGCTGACCCTGCTCGACGCGCTCGGCCGGATGCCGCCCAAGGACCGCGCGGTCCTGGTGCTGCGCTATTGGGAGGACCGCAGCGTCGAGGAGACCGCCGAGGTGATGCGGGTGTCCTCCGGTGCCGTCCGGACCCGCACCACCAGGGCGCTGGGCCGGCTGCGCGCCCTGCTCGGCGACTCGCTGGCCGAGCTCGCCGCCCACTGACGACCGCGTACGCCCACTGACGACCGTGTACGTCCACCGACGACCCGGTACGGCCGGTGACCGCCCCGTAGGGCCCACCGGCTGCTGCTCCCCCCGACCGACCGCTTCGCACCACCCGTGACGCAAGGAGACGGTGAACAACCATGTCCGAACCGGACAAGTTCGAGGACGATCTTCTCTATGCCCTCACCCGGACAGGTGAAGGCTTCCGCACCGGGCAGGCCGACCTGGTCGCGGGCGGCTACCTGCGGGGCCGGCGCCGCTGGCGCCGCCGCTCGACCGCCGCCGTGATGGGCGGCGCGGCCGCGCTGGCCCTGGTGGGCAGCGGCGTGTACCTGGCCGGCTCCCCGGCGGGGAAGGACGCGGGCAGCGTGGGCGCGGCCTCCGCCCCGGCGGCCGCCGCGGGCGGCTCCCAGGCGGCCACGCCGACGGGGGCGCCGTCCTCGGCCCCGGTCGTGATCACCGGTGACGAGGTGCTGGCGACCTTCCGGGCCATGCTGCCCAAGGGGTGGACCACCGATGCGAAGGGGCGGGGCACCGACGACGAGCAGTCGGGCGGGACCTTCGTCTCGGCGAGCCTGGTCTTCGACGACGGCCACGGCGGGTCGCTGATCCAGCTCGGCATCCAGAAGCACCGGCCGAAGCAGACGCAGGTGCCCGGCTGCCCGAAGGACTTCGGGCTCGCCCGGGTCGACTCCTGCACCGACACCACCCTGCCGGACGGCTCCCGGCTGCTGCTGGAGCAGGGGTACGAGTACTCGGACAGCCGGGCCGACACCAAGGACTGGCACGCCACGCTGACCGGCCCGGACGGCCGGAGCATCTCCGTGAACGAGTGGAACGCGCCGCAGGAGAAGGGCGCGCCGGACAGCCGCCCCGAGCCGCCGCTCACCCTCGACCAGCTGAAGGCGATCGTCACCGACAGGTCCTGGGACCGGATCGTGGCGGCGGTCGGGTACGACGGCGTCGACGACGACGCGGTCGACCCCGGCCTGCCGCTGGCGGACCGGGAGGCCGCCCTGACCGGGCTGCTGCCCCAGGGGGTGACGGTGACCGGGCGTTCCGGCACCGCGCTGGCGGCCACCTTCAAGCTGGCCCGCGACGGGGCCGCCGGCGCGCTGGTGCTGCGCGTGGAGAACTGGGCGGGCGACCGGAACACCAAGGGGAAGCGGGCCTTCGAGAACGCGAACACCCTCCCCGACGGCAGCCGGATCCTCTTCTCCGGCGACCTCGGGAGCAAGGAGACGCCGCTGACGGTGAACGTCCTGCGCCCGGACGGCACCGAGGTGATGGCCGTCGAGAAGCCGACCGGCACTCCGCTGCTCACCGCGGACCAGCTGAAGGCGATCGTCGCCGGCCCGGTCTGGAAGGCGCGCGGGTAGCACGGGCGACGGCGGTGATGCCACCGGTCCACAGCAGGGGTTCGGCGTCGAGCTTGGTCATCACGTAGAGCAGGACGGCGATCAGGACGATCGGGACGGCCGGCCACAGCGGCATCCGCCAGGCGGCGGCGTGCTTGTGGTGGGCGCGGCGGGAGAGCAGCGCGGCGATCGCGACCAGGAGGTACATCCCCGTGACGGCGACGCCGGTGATGTTGCTCAGCAGCTCGCCCTTGACGAAGCAGAGCGCCGCGCCGGGCAGGCCGACGGCCAGGGTGGCGATCCAGGGGGAGCCGAAGCGGCCGAGGGTGCCGAAGGCCTTGTTGACCGGCTCCGGCCAGGCCTTGTCGCGGGCGGAGGCGAACAGCACCCGGGAGTTCTGGATGACCATGACGATGCCGGCGTTGATGATGGCCAGGGCGACGCAGAGGCTGATGAAGGTGCCGACCGCGGAGTTGCTCCAGGCGGTGACCATGCCGGAGATGTCGCCGGAGGTGAGGGTCTGGAGGTCGGGGGCGCCGAGGGTGATGGCGACGACCGGGACGAGGATGACGGCGGAGGAGATGCCGAGCGTCCACAGCACGGTGCGGGAGACGTTGCGGCGGGGGTTCTCCAGTTCCTCGGAGAGGTAGACGGCGGTGGAGAAGCCCTGGGTGATGAACAGGGCGATGCCGAGCGCGCCGACGATGGCGCCCACGCTGACCGTGGCGGTGGTGCCGCCGTCCCCGGCGACCACGCCGTGCAGCAGGCTGGGGGCGTTGCCGTTGGCGTGGGCGAAGCCGAGCACCGAGACCACGCCGGCCGCGATCACCTCCAGCACCAGGAAGATGCCGGTGATCCAGGCGTTGGCGCGCAGGTCGAGCAGGCCGGCCAGGGTGGCGGCCAGCATCACGGCGGCGCCGGTCATGGCCTTGTCCAGGTGCAGGACGGGGGCCAGGTAGTCGGCGGTGCCGAGGGCGATGACCGAGGGGACGATCATCACCACGATCAGGGAGAGGACGAAGACCAGCCAGCCCATCAGGCGCCCGGCGAGGGTGCCGACCATGGCGTACTCGCCGCCGGCGCTGGGGATCAGGGTGCCGAGCTCGGAGTAACAGAACGCGACGGCGACGCAGAGCACGGTGCCGATCGCGATGGCCAGGGCGGTGGCGCTGCCGATGCTGGAGAACAGCTCGGGCACGATCACGAAGAGCGTCGAGGCCGGGGTGACGCAGGACAGCGTGAGCAGTGTCCCGCCCACCACGCCGATCGAGCGCTTGAGCTGCTGGGGCGCGGCCGGCTCGGCCGCCGTGGCGGCTACGGTCTGTGGCGGGCGAAGCGTGTCGGTCATGTGGCTTCCGATCGGCTCTGTGCGGTCCTGGAGTGGGAGCGGTATCGCCTCCGCTGGCTGGTTGGCTCGGGTCCTGGTCCAGTCGCTCCCGGGCCCAAGGGAACCTTGGGCGTATTGATTGCGTCAACGTCGGAACTGCTTCGGAATCCGTTGCGTCGACCGGCGCGGGCATGCGATCCGATGATCACGTTCGGTCATTGCGAGGTTTGTCCGACTTGTTACCTTGGCCACATCTCAATTGAATCGAAGGTAAACAAAGAGTTGAAGGCCGACATTCAAAGGAAACAATCCGGGTGGACGGCGAACGTCCAGGCGCCCCGGAAAGGCGCGGCAACTCCCCGGCGGGGTGCGGGAACCGCAGCACCCACCCGGAAAGATCTAGGTAACGTTTCGGAAGCTGGGATGCCGAAGGGGCCGGACTCACGGGAGTCCGACCCCTTCGATCACCATGCGTGACAATCGGCGCGGCTAGGCCACCGGCAGCCAGCCCGTCTGGACCATCTGCCCGTGGGTCGCCCGGCGTGACACGAACACCCCGCGGCCCGGCGGCAGCGCCTGCGGCCGGACCGTCCCCAGCAGCGCGCCCTCGTCCCGGCTGCCGGAGAGGATCACGCCTTGGCCGCCCAGCTCGCGGATCCGCTGCATCACCGGCTCGTAGAGCGAGCGCCCGGCGCCGCCCGCGCTGCGCGCCACGATCACCCGCAGGCCGATGTCCCGGGCGAACGGCAGGAACTCGGCCAGCGGCGCCAGCGGGTTGCCCGAGCTCGTCGCGACCAGCTCGTAGTCGTCGACGACCACGAACATGTCCTTGCCGCTGTACCAGCTCCGGTTGCGCAGCTGCTCGGCGGTCACGTCCGGGCCCGGCAGCCGGCGCGAGCAGGCCCCGCGCAGCATGTCCACCACGGCCGACATGGCCGGCTGCGCGGCCGCGTACTCGACCAGGTACTCCGGCGGCACCGCGCCCAGCAGCGCGCGCCGGTAGTCGCCGACCACGATGCCCGCCTGGTCCGGGGTGTACCGCTCGGTGATCTGCTTGATCAGCATCCGCAGCGTCGCCGACTTCCCCGACTCGGTGTCGCCGAAGACGATGAACAGCGGGTCGGTCTCGAAGTTGACGAAGACCGGTGCCAGCTCCGCCTCGTCCACCCCGAAGGCCACCCCGCGCTCCGGGTGTTCGAAGCCCTTCGGCAGCGAGTGCCCGTCCAGGACGGCCGGCAGCATCCGCACCTGCGGGGCGCGCGGCCCGGCCCAGGCCCCGGCGACGGCGGCGACCAGCCCGGCCACGCCGTCCTGGAGGTCGTCGACGGTGGAGGAGCCGTCCAGGCGCGGCAGGCCGGACAGGAAGTGCAGCCGCTCCGGAGTGATGCCGCGCCCGGCCTGCGGCGGGACGTTCTGCGCCACCCGGCGGTCCACCTCGGACTCCATCGCGTCGCCGAGCTTGAGCTCGGTGCGGTTCTGCAGCAGGTCCTTCAGCGCCGGCCGGACCTCCGCGTACCGGGCCGCGGTGATGAGCAGGTGGACGCCGTAGCCGAGGCCGCGCTGGGCGATGTCGCCGATCACCGGCTCCAGGCCCTCGAACTCCTGCTTGAAGGTGTTCCAGCCGTCGATCACCAGGAAGACGTCGCCGAAGGCCTCGTCGGGCAGCTGCCCGGCGGCCCGGCGGGCCCGGTAGGTGCCGATGGTGTCGATCCCGGCGACCCGGAACAGCTCCTCGCGCCGGTTCATCACCCCGTGCACCTCGGAGACCATCCGGCGCACCCGGTCCACGTCCAGGCGACCGGCCACCCCGCCGACGTGCGGCAGCCCGGCCAGCGACTGGAAGCTGCCCGCGCCGAAGTCCAGCAGGTAGAACTGCACCTCCAGCGGGGTGTGGGTGAGGCCGAAGGAGGCCACCGCGGTGCGCACCACGGTCGACTTGCCCGAGCGCGGACCGCCCACGACCAGGCCGTGGCCCGCCGCCCCCGCGTAGTCGACCTCCAGGATGTCCGTCTTCTGCTCGCGCGGCTTGTCCACGATGCCGATCGGCACTCGCAGCCGGCCCACCGGGTAGCCCGGCGCGGTCAGCCCGCGCTCCGGCACCTGCTGGAGCGGCGGCAGCAGGTGGTCCATGCTCGGCGCCTCGTCCAGCGGCGGCAGCCACACCTGGTGCGCGGCCGGGCCCTGGCCGGCCATCCGCTGGACGAACACGTCCAGCACGGTGTCCACCAGCGCGTCGTCCTGCTCCGGGACCGGCGGCGCCTCCTCCTCCACCGGCTCCGGCAGCTCCACGAAGGCCGCGGTGAACTCCACCGGGTGCGCGGCGCCGCGCCGCCCGCCGGTCGACCGCTGCTGCCCCGGTGCCCGGTACGGCCCCGAGACGTAGGCGGCCTTGAACCGGTCCATCACGTCCTCGCCGAACTTGAGGTAGCCGACCCCCGGCACCGGCGGCAGGTGGTAGGCGTCCGGCACCCCGATCGCCGCCCGCGACTCGGCCGCCGAGAAGGTGCGCAGACCGATCCGGTACGAGAGGTAGGTGTCCAGGCCGCGCAGCTTGCCCTCCTCCAGGCGCTGCGAGGCCAGCAGCAGGTGCACGCCCAGCGACCGGCCGATCCGGCCGATCTGGATGAACATCTCGATGAAGTCCGGCTTGGCGGTGAGCAGTTCGGAGAACTCGTCGATGATCAGCACCAGCGAGGGCAGCGGGTCCAGGGCCGCGCCGGCCGCCCGGGCCCGCTCGTACTCGTGGATGTTGGCGTAGTTGCCCGCCGAGCGCAGCAGCTCTTGGCGGCGGTGCAGCTCGCCCTCGATCGCGTCGCGCATGCGGTCGACCAGGGTGAGCTCGCCCTCCAGGTTGGTGATCACCGCGGAGGTGTGCGGCATGTCCGCCATGCCGGAGAAGGTCGCACCGCCCTTGAAGTCGGCGAGGACGAAGTTCAGGATCTCCGAGGAGTGCGTCATCGCCAGCGCCAGCACCAGGGTGCGCAGCAGCTCCGACTTGCCGGAACCGGTCGCGCCGACGCACAGGCCGTGCGGGCCCATGCCCTCCAGCGCGGCCTCCTTGATGTCCAGGTAGACGTGCTCGCCGTTGGCCCCGACCCCGATCGGCACCCGCATCCGCTCGTGCTGGGCGCGCTGGCGCCAGCTGCGGTTCACGTCGAAGGAGCCCGGGTCGCCCGAGCTCATCATGTCGGTGAAGTCCAGGTTGGACAGCAGCGGCTCGTCGTCCCCGCCGGCCGAGACCCGGTACGGCGCCAACTGCCGTGCCAGCGCCTCGGACTGCCACACCGAGAGCAGGTCCGGCTTGCCGGTGTACGTCGCCCCGGAGGCCGAACGCAGCACCAGCCGCTCGGAGTCGACCGTCACCATCAGGTGCCCGCTGGGCTCGTCCACCTCACCCGGGACCACCTCGATGACCGTCACGCCCTGCACGCCCTCCGGGCTCGCCAGCAGCGAGTCGTGCGGCACCCCGGCGCCGTCCATGACGACCACCAGGTGCGGCTGGTCCGCCGCCGGCGCGCTGTCCCGGACGAAGCGCTGGCGCCCGGCCAGCTCGTCCTGGAGCAGGTACTCCAGGTCGCCCAGGCCGGTGGCGAACAGCCGGCGCGAGCCCGCGCCGTCGGCGTCCTTGCGGTGCTGGTTGTGCGGGAGCCACTTGGTCCACTCCCACTCCTCGGCCGCGCCGGGCGCCGCCGCGACGGCCACCATCAGGTCGTCCGGCGAGTGCAGGGTGGTCAACTGGGCGAGCATCGCGCGCACGTTGCCGTACACCGAGTCCGGGTCCCCGCACACCGTGATGTGGTAGAAGGCCCGCAGCGACACCGCCAGCGGCAGGTCCTGAAGGGTGCCGTGCGCCTTCAGGAAGGAGTGCATCGCGGCCGCCGACAGCGGCTCCAGCTCGTCCATCGGCGCGGTCTGCGGCGCCACCAGCGGCGTGGACAGCTGCACCGGCCCGAGGCCCACCCGGATCTGCGCGAAGTCGCCGTCCCCGGTGCGCCGCTCCCACAGCCGCCGGCCGTCCTCGACGATCGACCACAGCTGGTCCGGCGCAGGGTTCAGGAACAGCAGCGCGCCGCGCTGGCGCTCCGCCGTGCGGCGCACCTGGCGGCGGGTCTGCTGCAGGTACTTCAGGTAGTCGCGCCGCTCGTCCGCCATCGCGGTGGAGCCGCCCTTGCGGGCCCGGACGATCTGCGCCAGCACCATGCCGACCGTCGAGGCGATCATCAGACCGCCCATGATCTTCATCGGGGCCTGTGCGCCAGGCGAGAAGAAGAACACCGCCGAACCGCCCATGCCGAGCATCGGCAGGATGCTCATCAGCCAGTCCTCGCCGCCCTGCCGGGGCAGCTCGGGCGGGCTCACCAGCTCCACCGGCTCGTCCGGCACGGTGGGCGGATAGGCCCTGGCCGGTCGCTTGACCGTGATCACACCCATGCGTCATCCACCCCGCGGCGTCGATCGATCACTTCGGCATCAGCCCTCACGCGACTGCGTGCGGTCCGTACGGGATTCCGGCGGCTGAGGACGCCCCACACAGCGCAGGCCCCCGTACCTTTGCGCAGGCGCCGATCCTAACGGTCGCCCCCGCACCGCCCGCCAGGGCCCGGTCACGAAGCGAGCGGGTAGGGTAACGCCGCGCCAACTCGCGGCCCGGTCGGGCCGGTTCCACAGCCACACACCGAGCGCCGCCGTGCCTCGGCACCGTCAACAAGGGGGAGCGCCACGTGCGTCGAAGGGTCGAGGTGCGGCTCATGAGCGAGCGAAGCGGGGCGGGAGCATGAGCAACGCTGCCGCGACCGGCTACTGCCGGGTGACGGTCGTCGCCCCGGACCGCCGGATCGACGTCGCCCTGCCCGAGGACGTCCCGCTCGCGGACGTCTACCCCGAGGTGCTGCGCCTGGCCAACCAGAGCCAGCCCGAGGGCACCCCCACCGGGTTCCACCTGGTCCGCCGCGACGGCACCGTCCTCGACAGCGGCCTGCCACTGGCCGCCCAGCAGGTCCGCGACGGGGACCTGCTCGCGCTGCGCCCCTTCGCCGAGTCGCTCCCGCCGGCCGTCTACGACGACGTCGCCGACGCCATCGCCAGCGCCGTCGAGGCCGACCGCCGGTTCTGGACCGCCGAGCTGATGCGCGGCTTCGGCCTGATCGGCGCCGGGGTGCTGCTCACCCTGCTGGGCTTCGCGCTCTGGTTCTCCGACCTGCGCCACGACATGCACGGCCTGCCCGGCGTCCTGGCCGGCGTCACCGCCGTGGTGCTCACCGCGCTGGCCGGCGTGCGCGCCCGGGTCTACCAGGACGCGCACGCCGCGCTGGCCCTCGGCCTCGGCGCCCTGCCGCACGCCCTGATCGGCGGCAGCGGCGTCATCGCCGTCGCCCACCCGGGGGACGGCCCCGGCCGGCTCCAGTTCCTGGTCGGCTGCGTGGCCGCCCTGGTGGTCGCCGTGCTGCTGAGCGGCCTGCTGCCGGAGAAGGACGCGGCCTTCGTCGCCGCGGCCCTGGTCGCCACCGCCGGCGCGCTCGCCACCTTCGCCGCCGTCCTGATGCCGGGGACCCCGGCCGGGCACATCGCCGCCGTCACCGGTGTCGCCGCCATCGCCGCGGTCGGCTTCCTGCCCGGGCTCTCGGCCCGCTTCGCCCGGCTGCCGGTCGGCTTCAGCGCCCCCGGCCAGACCCGCACCCGCAGCCGCGACTACGACGAGGAGGCCGAGCGCGCCGAGGCCGTCCAGTACGAGCGGATCGCCCACCAGGCCCGCCGCGGCCACGAGGTGCTGGTCGGCCTGGTCGGCGGCTGCGCCGCGGTCGTGGTCGGCGCCTGCGCCGTCCTCGGCTTCACCGACGAGACCTTCCCGGAACTGCTCGCGCTCGCCCTGGGCCTGGCCGCGATGCTGCGCGCCCGGCTGTTCCGCTACACCGCGCAGGTCCTCAGCCTGACCGTGGCCGGCCTGCTCGGCCTGTGCCTGCTGATCGTCGGGCTGTCCCTGCACACTCCGCAGTTCTTCCTGCGGGTGGCCGGCTCCACCACCGAACTCGACCTGCGCACCATCTGGCTGGCCGCCTCCGTCGCCTTCGGCGCGGCCCTGCTCGTGGCGATCGCCCTCGTGGTGCCGCGGCTCGGCGTCTCCCCGTTCTGGGGGCGCATCCTGGACCTGGTGGACAGCCTCACGCTGATCGCGCTCGTCCCGCTGGCGCTCGCCGTCCTGGACGTCTACCGGCTGGTCCGCGGCGCGACCGGCTGATCCGGCGCCCGCCCGCACCTCGTGCCGCCCGCCCGGGCCCCCGAACGGCCGGGCGGGCGGCACTGGTACGCTTGGCCTTCGATCGCAGCTGTGTGTCCGCCCCCCTCCGTGGGAGGCAGTGCGCCGGCCGCGGTCACGACACCGAGTTCTCGATGCGTCCTGTGCTGTCGACCAGGACCGCTCGGTAGACCCCGAAGGAGTTGCAGTGGCTCTCGCCTCTGACGTCAAGAAGCAGATCTTCGCCGAGTTCGGCCAGAAGGAGGGCGACACCGGTTCCCCCGAGGTCCAGGTGGCCATGCTCTCCCGTCGTATCTCGGACCTGACCGAGCACCTCAAGACCCACAAGCACGACCACCACTCGCGTCGTGGCCTGCTGATCCTGGTCGGCCAGCGCCGCCGCCTGCTGCAGTACCTGGCCAAGAAGGACATCGAGCGTTTCCGTACGCTCGTCGACCGCCTGGGCATCCGCCGCGGTGCCGCCGGTGGCGCCCGCTAAGACCGCCGCTCGGGGCGGCTCCCCACACCGGGGAGCCGCCCCTCGCGCGTATGCCGCGGCCGTCGGGCCGCGGCGCCCGCAGATAACAACTCGCGCGCACCTCCCCAGGTGGCCGAGGATTGCACCGTAGGGTTGTGGGCATGCCGGGTGATGGCGCACCAGCGCGCCACCCGGGCAGAAAGACCCCGACCCCCCGCGGGAACGAAGGCTTCAAACGGAAGCCGCCCGCATCCGAGAGAGCGTCCAGACGCGGACCGCCGCTCCCGGCCCGGCAGCCGTGAGGCGCCGGTCCTCGGTAGTGGCCCCCGGAATCCCCGCAGACCGAGCGGGGCAACGCCGGAGGCTTCGATCGAAGACCGGCCCGACTGCCGCCCTCCCTGGCAGGGAGGGCCCCCAGGGCCACCAGCAGGCAGGACGCGGGGACGCTCTCCCGGAGAACGTACGAAAGAGGAGATCTTCCAGGTGGAAGAGAACGTGTTCTACGCCGAGGCCGTGATCGACAACGGTTCCTTCGGCACCCGTACCATCCGCTTCGAGACCGGCCGTCTGGCCCGTCAGGCCGCCGGCTCCGCCGTGGCCTACCTGGACGACGACACCATGGTGCTGTCGGCCACCAGCGCGTCCAAGCAGCCGAAGGAGCACTTCGACTTCTTCCCGCTGACCGTGGACGTCGAGGAGCGGATGTACGCCGCGGGCCGTATCCCCGGCTCGTTCTTCCGTCGCGAGGGCCGGCCCTCCGAGGACGCGATCCTCACCTGCCGCCTGATCGACCGCCCGCTGCGCCCGTCCTTCGTCAAGGGCCTGCGCAACGAGGTCCAGGTCGTCGTCACCGTGATGGCGCTCAACCCCGACCACCTGTACGACGTGGTCGCGATCAACGCCGCCTCCGCCTCCACCCAGCTGGCGGGCCTGCCGTTCTCCGGCCCGATCGGCGGCGTCCGCGTCGCGCTGATCAACGGCCAGTGGGTCGCCTTCCCGACCCACTCCGAGCTGGAGTCGGCCGTCTTCGACATGGTCGTCGCCGGTCGCGTCCTGCCGGACGGCGACGTCGCGATCATGATGGTCGAGGCCGAGGCCACCGACAAGACCATCAAGCTCGTCGAGGGCGGCGCCGAGGCGCCGACCGAGGAGGTCGTGGCCTCCGGCCTCGACGCCGCGAAGCCGTTCATCAAGGTCCTCTGCGCCGCCCAGGCCCAGCTGGCCGCCCAGGCCGCCAAGCCGACCGGCGAGTTCCCGGTCTTCCTGGACTACCAGGACGACGTCCTCGCCGCGCTGAGCGCCGCCGTCAAGGACGAGCTCGCCCAGGCCCTGACCATCGCGGGCAAGCAGGAGCGCAACAACGAGCTGGACCGCGTCAAGGCGCTGGCCGCCGAGAAGCTGCTCCCCGAGTTCGAGGGTCGCGAGAAGGAGATCAGCGCCGCCTACAACGCGCTGACCAAGAAGGTCGTCCGCGAGCGCGTCATCACGGACAAGGTCCGCATCGACGGCCGCGGCGTCACCGACATCCGCACCCTGGCCGCCGAGGTCGAGGCCATCCCGCGGGTGCACGGCTCGGCCCTGTTCGAGCGTGGCGAGACCCAGATCCTGGGCGTCACCACCCTGAACATGCTCCGCATGGAGCAGCAGCTGGACACGCTCTCCCCGGAGACGCGTCGCCGCTACATGCACAACTACAACTTCCCGCCGTACTCGGTCGGCGAGACCGGCCGCGTGGGCTCGCCCAAGCGCCGCGAGATCGGCCACGGCGCGCTGGCCGAGCGGGCCATCCTGCCCGTGCTGCCCTCCCGCGAGGACTTCCCGTACGCCATCCGCCAGGTCTCCGAGGCGCTGAGCTCCAACGGCTCGACCTCGATGGGCTCGGTCTGCGCGTCGACCATGTCGCTGCTGAACGCCGGTGTGCCGCTGAAGGCCGCCGTCGCCGGCATCGCGATGGGCCTGATCTCGCAGGAGATCGACGGCGAGACCCACTACGTCACGCTGACCGACATCCTCGGCGCCGAGGACGCGTACGGCGACATGGACTTCAAGGTCGCCGGTACCCGCAACTTCATCACCGCCCTCCAGCTGGACACCAAGCTGAACGGCATCCCGGCGTCGGTGCTCGCCGCCGCGCTGAAGCAGGCCAAGGACGCCCGCCTGCACATCCTCGACGTGATGAACGAGGCCATCGACTCCCCGGACGAGATGTCCCCGAACGCGCCGCGCATCATCACCATCAAGATCCCGGTGGACAAGATCGGTGAGGTCATCGGCCCCAAGGGCAAGATGATCAACCAGATCCAGGAGGACACCGGCGCCGAGATCACGATCGAGGACGACGGCACCATCTACATCGGTGCCGCCGACGGTCCGGCCGCCGAGGCCGCCCGCACCACGATCAACCAGATCGCCAACCCGACCATGCCGGAGGTCGGCGAGCGCTACCTGGGCACCGTGGTGAAGACCACGACGTTCGGCGCGTTCGTGTCGCTGATGCCGGGCAAGGACGGCCTGCTGCACATCTCGCAGATCCGCAAGCTGGCCGGTGGCAAGCGCGTCGAGAACGTCGAGGACGTCCTCGGTGTCGGCGCCAAGGTCCAGGTCGAGATCGCCGAGATCGACCCGCGCGGCAAGCTCTCCCTGATCCCGGTCGTCGAGGGCGAAGAGGACGGCGAGGCCGCTTCCGAGTGAAGCGCCGCTAGCTGATCCCCGCGGCCCGTACGCCTCACGGCGTGCGGGCCGCACCCCGTTGTCCACGCTTTCGTCCGTACGTGCCTTTCCGCGTGCGTTTCCTCTGGAGGTACCCCCCGTGGCCCAGGCCCCGGCGGTAAAGCAGCGTCCCGGCACCACCCGGACCCTGCTCAAGGGCGTCGACGGCGCCGGCACGGTGCGCCGCACCGTCCTCCCCGGCGGCCTTCGGGTCGTCACCGAGACCCTGCCGACGGTGCGCTCCGCGACCTTCGGCATCTGGGTCGGCGTCGGCTCGCGGGACGAGACCCCGCAGCTCAACGGCGCCACCCACTACCTGGAGCACCTGCTCTTCAAGGGCACCGAGCGGCGCAGCGCGCTGGACATCTCGGCGGCCCTGGACGCGGTCGGCGGCGAGATGAACGCCTTCACCGCGAAGGAGAACACCTGCTACTACGCCCGGGTCCTGGACACCGACCTGCCGCTGGCCATCGACGTGGTCTGCGACATGCTCACCGGCTCGCTGATCCGCACCGAGGACGTGGAGGCCGAGCGCGGCGTCATCCTCGAGGAGATGGCGATGGCCGAGGACGACCCGGGCGACGTGGTGCACGACCTGTTCGCCAAGGTGATCTACGGCAGCGGCCCGCTCGGCCGCCCGATCCTCGGCACCCAGGAGACCATCCGGACGCTCACCCGGGACCAGGTCGCCGGCTTCTACCACCGCCGCTACCGGCCCGAGAACCTGGTCGTCGCGGCGGCGGGCAACCTCGACCACCGCAAGGTCGTCAAGCAGGTCGAGGAGGCCTTCGCCGCGGTGCTGGCCCGCTCCACGGCGGCTCCGGCCGAGGCCCGTCGCGGGGTCAAGGCACTGCGCACGGCCGGCCGGGTCGAGGTGCTCAACCGGTCCACCGAGCAGGCCCACCTGGTCCTCGGCGTGCCCGGGGTGCCGCGGCACGACGAGCGCCGCTGGGCGATGGGCGTGCTCAACGCGGCCCTCGGCGGCGGCATGAGCTCCCGGCTGTTCCAGGAGGTCCGGGAGAAGCGCGGCCTGGCGTACTCGGTCTACTCGTACTCCTCGTCCTACGCGGACAGCGGCCTGTTCGGCATCTACGCCGGCTGCCAGCCCAAGCGGGTCGAGGAGGTGCTGCGGATCTGCCGCGAGGAGCTGGCCAAGGTGGTCGCCGACGGCATCACCGAGGAGGAGCTGCGGCGCGCGATCGGCCAGATCTCCGGCTCCACCGTGCTCGGCATGGAGGACACCGGCTCGCTGATGAACCGGATCGGCAAGGCCGAGCTCAGCTACGGGCACCACCTGTCGGTGGACGAGATGCTGGAGCGGATCGCGTCGGTGACCCTGGAGGACGTCCACGAGGTCGCCCGTGATGTGCTGGGCGCGTACCGGCCGTCGCTCGCGCTGATCGGCCCGATCAACGACAAGCGGGCCGCCAAGCTCGCCGATCTGCTGGTGTGAGAGGACATTTCGCCATGACGCTGCGTGTCGCCGTGATCGGCGCCAAGGGCCGCATCGGTTCCGAGGCGGTCAAGGCCGTCGAGGCCGCGCCGGACCTCGAACTGGTCGCCGCCCTCGGGCGCGGGTCGAAGCTGGAGGAGCTGACCGAGGCCGGGGCGCAGGTGGCCGTCGAGCTGACCCACCCGGACTCGGTGATGGGCAACCTCGACCACTGCCTGCACCACGGCATCCACGTGGTCACCGGCACCACCGGCTGGACGGACGAGCGGCTCGCCACCGTCCGGGGCTGGCTGGACGGGGCGCCGGAGCTCGGCCTGCTGATCGCGCCGAACTTCTCCATCGGGGCGATCCTCGGCATGAAGTTCTCCCAGGTCGCCGCCCGGTACTTCGAGTCGGTCGAGGTGGTCGAGCTGCACCACGACCGCAAGGCCGACGCCCCCAGCGGCACGGCCACCCGCACCGCGCAGCTGATCGCGGCGGCCCGGGCCGAGGCCGGCCGCCCGGCGCAGCAGGACCCGACGACCCACAGCCTGCCCGGCGCGCGCGGCGCCGACGTGGACGGCGTGCCGGTGCACTCCGTCCGGCTGCGCGGGCTGCTCGCCCACCAGCAGGTGATGTTCGGCGACACCGGCGAGACGCTCACCATCCGGCACGACTCGCTGCACCACAGCAGCTTCATGCCGGGCATCCTGCTGGGCGTGCGCGGGGTCGTCGGGACGCCGGGGCTGACCCTCGGCCTCGAACACTTCCTGGACCTGTGACCGTGGCGATCCCCGGAGGCGCGCGATGACCTCCCGTACCGGCTTCTTCGTCCTGTCCGGCGTGCTGCTGCTGGTCGCCCTGCTCTGCGTGGGGGAGGGCGTCCAGCTGATCGCCACCGGCAAGCCGCTCGGCATCGGCATCGGCCTCTGCGCCTTCGTCATCCCGCTGATCGGCGTCTGGTTCCTGCGTCAGACCGTCCGCTTCGGGCGGGACAGCGAGCGGCTCGCCCGGGAGCTGGAGGCCGAGGGCGGCCTTCCGGTGGACGAGTTGAGGCGCACCACCGGCGGGCGGATCGACCGGGCCTCGGCCGACGAGGTCTTCGCCCGCCGCCAGGGCGAGGCGGAGGCCGCCCCGGCCGACTGGCGGGTCTGGTTCAGGCTCGCCGTGGCCTACGCCGACGCCGGCGACACCCCGCGCGCCCGCAAGACCATGCAGCACGCCATCAAGCTGCACAGCACCGAACCCGCAAGGAGCAACGCGTGAGCGACGAACCGACGGCCCCCGCCTTTCGCGGCGACGTGACGGTGGAGCTGGTCCGCAGCGCCGCCGCCGACTCGGACGTGATCTGGGCGGCCCGCGTCTCGACCGCGGGGGAGCAGTCCCTGGAGGCGCTCTCGCAGGACCCGGAGAAGTCCAAGGGCCTGATCAACTTCCTGATGCGCGACCGGCACGGCACGCCCTTCGAGCACAACTCGATGACCTTCTTCATCAGCGCGCCGATCTTCGTGTTCCGGGAGTTCCACCGGCACCGCAGCGGCTGGTCGTACAACGAGGAGTCCGGCCGCTACCGCGAGCTGCAGCCGGTCTTCTACGTCCCGGCCGAGGACCGCAAGCTGGTCCAGCAGGGCCGTCCGGGCAAGTACGAGTTCAGCGACGGCACGTCCGAGCAGTACCGGACCACCACCGAGGCGATGGAGGCGGCGTACCGCGAGTCCTACGCCCGCTACCAGGAGATGCTGGCGGCCGGGGTGGCCCGCGAGGTCGCCCGTGCGGTGCTGCCGGTTGGCCTGTTCTCCTCGATGTACGCGACCTGCAACTCGCGTTCGCTGATGCACTTCCTGTCGCTGCGGACCAAGCGGGAGAACTCGGCGGTGCCGTCCTTCCCGCAGCGCGAGATCGAGATGGTCGCCGAGCAGATGGAGCAGCAGTGGGCCGAGCTGATGCCGCTCACCCATGCGGCCTTCGAGAAGCACGGCCGGGTCGCTCCCTGACCTGGGACGACAGGCATACGGGCAGAGTGTCTGGCATGTCTGGATTGCGGCTTTTCTAGCCGCTCCTTACATTCGTGAACACGGATCCCGGTGCTGCCCGAACCCCCGAGCGGGCAGCACCGGGATCCCATCCCCCCGCCTGTTTCCACCGCTCCACGCGGCTGCCCCTGTCCGAACACTGGACCGGTGTGGATACCGCCCCACCGCCTACGAGTAGCTTTGGACGCATGGCTCCGACCTCCACCCCCCAGACGCCGTTCGGCCGGGTCCTGACCGCGATGGTCACCCCGTTCACCGCCGACGCCGGACTCGACCTCGACGGCGCCCAGCGCCTCGCCACGCACCTCGTCGACTCCGGGAACGACGGCCTCGTCGTCAACGGCACCACCGGTGAGTCCCCGACCACCAGCGACGCCGAGAAGGCCCGGCTGGTCCGGGCCGTGGTGGAGGCGGTCGGGGACCGCGCCCACGTGGTCGCCGGCGTCGGCACCAATGACACCCACCACAGCATCGAGCTGGCCCGGCAGGCGGAGGCCGCCGGGGCGCACGGCCTGCTGGCCGTCACGCCGTACTACAGCAAGCCCCCGCAGGAGGGCCTGTACCGGCACACCGTCGCCCTCGCGGACGCGACCGGGCTGCCGGTCATGCTCTACGACATCCCGGGCCGCAGCGGGGTCGCCCTGAGCCACGAGACGCTGGTCCGCCTCGGCGAGCACCCGCGGATCGTCGCCAACAAGGACGCCAAGGGCGACCTCGGCGCCGCGGCCTGGGCCATCGCCCGTTCCGACCTCGCCTGGTACTCCGGTGACGACGTCCTCAACCTGCCGCTGCTGTCCGTCGGCGCCGTCGGCGTGGTCAGCGTCGTCGGGCACGTCGTGGCCGGCGAGCTGCGGACGATGATCGAGGCCTACCTGGCCGGCGATGTGGTCAAGGCCACCAGCGTCCACCAGCGCCTGCTGCCGGTGTTCAGCGGTATGTTCCGGACGCAGGGAGTGATCCTCACCAAGGCCGCCCTGGAGCTCCAGGGCCTGCCGGCCGGCCCGCTGCGGCTGCCGCTGGTCGGCGCGACGCCGGAGGAGATCGCGAAATTGAGGCAGGATCTCGCCGCCGGCGGGGTACACCTGTAGCAGACACAGACGTGCGCGTCCCGGCTCGCCGGACCCCAGGGTCCGCCGCTGGACCGGATCGAAGGCGCGAAAGCACAGACCCAGTAGGAAAACGACACTGAGTACGCACGCCATATGTCTCCAGGGGGAGGACCCCGGGCATATGGCGTGCGTCGTGAGGAGAGTCTTTTGAGCCACCCGCACCCCGAACTCGGCGCGCCCCCGGCACTGAAGGAGGGCGCCCTCCGCATCACTCCGCTCGGCGGCCTCGGCGAGATCGGCCGCAACATGACGGTCCTCGAATACGGGGACCGCATCCTGATCATCGACTGCGGCGTCCTCTTCCCCGAGGACGAGCAGCCCGGCGTGGACCTGATCCTCCCGGACTTCACCTACATCCGGGACCGCCTCGACAAGGTCGACGGCATCGTCCTCACCCACGGGCACGAGGACCACATCGGCGCCGTCCCGTTCCTCCTCCGGGAGAACCCGGACATCCCGCTGATCGGTTCGAAGCTGACCCTCGCGCTGATCGAGGCCAAGCTCGCCGAGCACCGCATCCGGCCGTACGTGCTGGAGGTCAAGGAGGGCGAGCGCGAGCGCATCGGCCCCTTCGACTGCGAGTTCATCGCGGTCAACCACTCCATCCCGGACGCGCTCGCCGTGGCGGTCCGCACCCCCGCCGGCATGGTCGTGGCCACCGGTGACTTCAAGATGGACCAGCTGCCGCTCGACGGCCGGCTGACCGACCTGCCGACCTTCGCCAAGCTGGCGGAGGAGGGCATGGACCTGCTGCTGGTGGACTCCACCAACGCCGAGGTCCCCGGCTTCATCCCGCACGAGCGGGACATCTCCGCGGCGCTGCGAAACGTTTTCGCGAACGCCGACAAGCGCATCATCGTCGCCTCCTTCGCCAGCCACGTGCACCGCATCCAGCAGGTCCTGGACGCCGCGCACGAGTACAAGCGCAAGGTCGCCTTCGTCGGCCGCTCGATGGTCCGCAACATGGGCATCGCCCGTGACCTCGGCTACCTGAAGGTCCCCGGCAACATGGTCGTGGACGTCAAGCAGCTGGACGACCTGCCGGACAAGGAGGTCGTGCTGATCTGTACCGGTTCGCAGGGCGAGCCGATGGCGGCGCTGTCCCGGATGGCGAACCGCGACCACCAGATCCGCATCGTCGAGGGCGACACCGTCGTCCTGGCGTCCTCGCTGATCCCGGGCAACGAGAACGCGGTCTACCGCGTGATCAACGGCCTGACCCGCTGGGGCGCCAAGGTCGTGCACAAGGGCAACGCCAAGGTGCACGTCTCCGGCCACGCCTCGGCCGGCGAACTGCTCTACTTCTTCAACATCTGCAAGCCGCGCAACCTGATGCCGGTCCACGGCGAGTGGCGCCACCTGCGGGCGGCCGCCGAGCTGGGCGTCGCCACCGGCGTGCCGCGCAACCGGGTGGTCATCGCCGAGGACGGCGTCTGCGTCGACCTGGAGGGCGGCGTCGCCCGGATCGTCGGCAAGGTGCAGGCCGGGTACGTCTACGTGGACGGCTCCTCGGTCGGCGACATCACCGAAGCCTCGCTCAAGGACCGCAGGATCCTCGGCGAGGAGGGCTTCATCTCGGTCTTCGTCGCGGTCGACTCGGCCAACGGCAAGATCATCGGTGGCCCGACCATCCAGGCCCGAGGCTCCGGCATCGACGACAACGCGTTCGTCCCGGTCGTCGCCAAGCTCCAGGAGGCCCTGGACCGCTCGGCGAGCGACGGCGTGCTGGAGCCCCGCCAGGTGCAGCAGCTGGTCCGCCGGACCATCGGCAAGTGGGTGGCGGACAACTACCGTCGCCGGCCGATGATCCTGCCGGTCGTCGTCGAGGTCTGACGCTCGTTCGTCCCCGGCTGAGGCCGGTTTGACGTGGGGCAGCCCGGTGCGTAATGTTCTCCGGGTTGCCCCACGGGACGGCCCCTCGGTAACGGGCTCGAATTCGAATTCGAGAACGACCGGGGAAAACGGCCCGAGAAACTCTGATAGAGTCCGGGAGCGCCGAAAGGCAAAAGCCGATTGGATGAATGAAACTCCGGAAAACGGAGCGGAAAACATCTGATAAGCTTGAAACACGAAAGAACGAAAGCCCGGAGGGTCCGCTGGAAGGCGGTCCGAAGGAAGCGTCCGTTCCTTGAGAACTCAACAGCGTGCCAAAAGTCAACG
>NZ_JBHTRF010000042.1:0-28878 GCF_042796115.1 Kitasatospora sp. NPDC056446
CGGGTCGACGTGCTCTGGGCGATGCTGCGTGACAAGAGGCTCTTCACCTCCGCCCCGCCGGACACGCAGACGGCTTGACACGATCATTGAGATTCCTTCCCTGGTGTCGGGCGGGGTTCGGCGTCGGGCGGTCTACGGCTCGGACCGGGCGGCTTCCTCCCGGGCGTCGCGCCAGCTCGGCGACTCCAGGAAGTGGTTGTCGAAGAGGTCCTGCTTGGCGAGCAGTTCCTCGACCGTCGCCTCGCCCGCGCGGATCCGTTCCAGCAGGCGGAAGTAGTCGAAGCGCTCCACCCCGGGGGTGATGACGATCAGCAGGTCCGCCCCGGAGTCGGGCGCCGCGGCGAAGGCGTGCGGCAGATGGGGCGGCACCACCACGAGGTCGCCGCTGCGGGCGGTGACGACCTCGTTCCCGACCAGCACCTGGGCCGAGCCGTCGACGACGAAGAACAGCTCGGAGGAGCCCCCGTGGTAGTGCGGAGTGGCGCCGTCCTTGCCGCGCCCCAGGGTGACGCGCAGGGTGCTCAGGGCGCCGCCGGTGGCGCTGGAGTCCGCCAGCAGGCGCCCCGTGCCGCCGAGCATTCCGACGGTCTCGGCTTCGTCGCCCCGAACCACCACGGCTTCCGGTCCGATCAATGTCATTGGTTTCTCCCCACAGCGAGCGCTCCGATAGTTCTCTGGCTGATAGTACTACGTCTAACTATCTCCCATCGAATAATATGTCCCCATGGATCACGTGGACGTCATGCTCGACCAGTGGAGCCGGGAGCGCCCGGACCTCGACCTGGAGGCGGTCGGCACCGTCGGCCGCCTCGCCCGCTTCGCGCTGCTCGCGGGCCGGGTCGTCGAAGAGGTGTTCAAACAACACGGCCTCCAGCGCGGCGAGTTCGACGTTCTCGCCACCCTGCGCCGCTCCGGCGCGCCGTACGAACTGATGCCCTCCGAACTCGCCGCGCTGCTGCTGATGTCGCGGGCCGGCATGACCAGCCGGATCGACCGGCTGGAATCGGCGGGCCTGGTGGAACGCCGCACCGACCCGGCGGACCGGCGCAGCGTCCGCATCGCCCTCACCGCGGCCGGACGCGCCCTCGTGGACGCCGCCTTCACCGACCACGCGGCCAACGAGACCGCACTGCTCTCCGCCCTCTCAGGCAAGGAACGGGCCACCCTGGACCGGCTCCTGCGCAAACTGCTCGCCGACGTCGAGGGCGCGGACAGCCCGGCGCCCTGACAACCCCGCCGCACTCGCCCCTGCCCGACGCCCCCGCCCGAGGTCCCGCGGGAGGTCCAGCCACCCGCGACCCCGCTGCTGTCCCCCTGCATCCCCGTGCCGGGGATCCGTTCCAGGGGCAGGGGGATGCCCAGGCGGCGTGCGAGGTGTTCGTCGCGTGCCGAAGTCAAAGGCTGTCGGTGGTACCGGGGCTGTCGGGGGCGAGCGCTATCGTGCCCCACCATGGACGCCGCTGATCTCGACTACCGGGCCCGGACGCGCTCCGGCTGTATCCCGCCGGAGCTGGTCACACGGCTGCTGGAGCGCGGCTACGCCGAGGTAGTGGCGGAGCAGGCCGGGCGCGGGGAGTGGTTCTGCGCGCAGGCGTGGGCGCGGCTGCTCGCCGAACAGGGCCGGCAGGCGCGGGTGTTGGGGGTGCTCGCGCCGTACACGGCCACGGGCTGGTGGACGGCGGTCGTGGCAGTGGCCGAGCTGCTGGAGCGATGGGGCCGGATCGAGGAGGCGGTCGAGACCGTCCGGGCCCGAATGGCCCTCGGCCACCCCGACGCGCTGGCGTACTACGCGCGGCTGCTCGCCCGGCACGGCCGCGCGCAGGAGGCGTTCACCCTGCTGCTGCCCCACGCCGACGAGGACTCGCGGGTCCAGGCGCTGGTCGACGTCGCCGCGGCCGCCGGCCACGACGAGGAAGCCGCCGAACTGCTCACCGCCCGGATCGAAGCCCACCAGTGCTCCGACTTCCCGTGGTGCTGCCAGGGCTTCGACACCGACACCGCCATCGCCTGGCTCGCCACGATCCGCGAACGCCAGGGCCGCGTCGACGAAGCGATCGCCCTGCTGCGCGCCGGCAGCCCCTCGGCGGTCGACCACCAGCGGCACCTCGCAAGCCTGCTGGCCCGGCACGGCCGGATCGAGGACCTGCGAGCCGGTGCCGCGGGCGACCTGGGTGAGGAAGCCGTGGAGCAGCTGGCGCGGGTGCTGGAGGAGCGGGGAGACGTGGACGGCGCGATCGCGGTCTACCGGCGAGAGAACGGGCCGGCGGCCGGAGACCCGAACCAGGCATTCGCACTCGCGGAGCTCCTGGCCCGGCACGGCCGGGGCGACGAGGCGATCGCCGTGATGCGGGCGCAGGCCGATACCCGTCCCGGAGAGGACTGGATCCTCCACCCCCTCGCCGACCTGTACCTCGTCCACGGACGCCCCGCCGAAGGCCTGGCCAGCCTCGACGCCCTCGCCACCCTGCGCGGCGGCGAGGAGGAGTGGGACCTGTACCGGCTCCGACTGCCGCTGATCGCGGCCCGCGACGGCGTCGACGAGGCCGTCGACCGGTCCCGGGCCCACCCCGAGGGCGCCACCTCGTACGCGGCCTCCGACACCGCCCGTCTCCTCGCCGATGCCGGACGCACCGAGGAAGCCGCCGCCGTCCTCGAACAGCACGCCCGAACGAACCGACACGACCTGGCCGGCTACCTGATCGACCTCGGCCGCGTGAAGGAGGCCCTGGCCCTCCTTCAGCACACCGAGCCGCCACCGCCACCCATACCGACGACGTGCTTGTGGGCCGACACGCCCCCGTCCTGACGCCCTGCCCGGCCGCCGTCGAAACCGCCGTCGGCCAGGCCCCCGACCTGGTGCGCCACCGCGTCCTGAACGGGCCGTCCCCTCCGGCATCGGCAACCTCCTCGTCGGCCACAGCCACGGCCTCGCCGCCACCGCCACCGCCGGCTTCTCCACGACAGGGCGCTGCCGGCGTGACCGATGGAGGCGATCGGTGCCGGGTCCGGTGGGGTCGACTCACGACACCGGTCGCGTGTCACGCGTGCGGCTACCGCCCGTACCGCCTCCTACTCCCGCTGGTCCGGGCCGCGTTGGGGCCGAGGGCGCCCCGGCGGCGCCTGTCGAAGCGACTGGCCGAGCTTCCCACGCCCCTACCGGCGGACCTGGTGGGTTTCGGGTATCGGCGCAGGTCGGTTCCCGGCCACAACAGGCCAGGACTGCTCCGTTCGGGTGATGGGCGGGTTCGCCGGACGAGCAGGGTGGGCAGAGCCCTCGCATGACGATCCCCACCAGGCACCGCCGCCGTCGCCCCCCTACGGCCGCCGTTCCGGCCCGACCCCCGATGCCGTCGGCCCCGGCCCCGGCTCGTCAGCGCGGCGCGGGCGGGTGCTGCCGGACCTGGTCCAGCGAGCACATCCGTCCGGGCGGCCTGGTCGTCCGCACGACCTGGCACGAGCCCGCCTGCACCACCGGGGCCAAGCCGTGACCTCCCCTGACGAACAGGCCTCGCCCGTCCGGTTCGAGCCCGGCAGCACGGCGGTACGCCGCGACGTGCACGCCGGCCGGGTCTGGACCGCGATGCCGCAGCGGGTCATCGACGACACCGGCGACACCCTCCCCGCCCCTCGACGTCGAGGGGCGGGCACGTCCGTGAGTTGGCCGCCATGCTCCACGACCGACGCGGCAAGCTGCTGCCCGACTCGAGTTCCTCAAACGCGCCGGCTACGGCCGGGCCGAACCTGACCTCGTCCGCATCCGCACCCTCCTCCGGCGTCAGAGGTCGTGCAGACAGGCACGATGGGGCACCTCGGGAGCTGAAGAGGTACAGGGCCTGGTGATCATGGGGTTGCTACGCTCTGTGATCACCGGGGGACCTGCTTTCGTGTGCCGTGTCCTGGAACTCAGGCACTGCACGAAGTCGCGGCGGGGCGCCGACCAGCGGCGAACGCGGCCGGTGGGACACCCATGAAGTGGCGGAACTCGGCGGTCATGTGGGACTGGTCGTAGTAGCCGGCCGTCGCGGCGATGTCCGCCCATCGGCCCGCATCGGCCGCGAGCACGGCGCGAACGCGGTCAATGCGGGCGAAATGTTTGGGGGACAGGCCGGTGGCATCGGTGAACAGGGCGTGCAGGCGGCGCTCACTGAGGTGCAACCGGGCCGCAGTCGCGGTGACAGTGGTGCCGGTCAGGAGACGCGCCGCCTCTTCGAGCCGCTCCGACGGCTCCGGGCGGTCGGCCAATGCTTTTTCGAGAGCGGTGACAGGGTCGGCGGCGAACTGGTCGATCTCCAGGCCCGGTAGCTCGGGGAGCGTCAGGACACCGTCGGCGAGACCGTTCAGCGAACGTCCGAGCAGGGCTTGGGCACGACCCGGCCGCATACGAACCCGCACGCACGAGTGGCCGGGCGCGGCGACGTGGTAGGCGGCCCGGGTGCGGGGGCCCATGACGATCAGCTCGCGCTTGTCGGTGCGCACGAGAAGTGTGGTGGCGTGGTCGGGCACATCGACCGCCGGCGAACCGGCCGCCGTGGCGACATCGATCCCGGCCACCCACCGCAGAAGGGCAGGCGGTACGACGAGAGAACTCACGCGGCTCACGATAGTGCCGAAACTTCCTATCACGAGCTGTGAGAGCGCTGTCATCGTCGGGACATGATCCTTGTTACCGGTGCCACCGGCACCATCGGAAGTCACGTCGTCTGCCTGCTCACCGAGCGGGGCCTACCGTTCCGGGCGATGTCCCGCCACGAGCGGCCCGGCGGGGTGCGGGCCGACTTCGACGACCCGGCGTCGCTGGAGCGCGCAGTGGCCGACGTCGACACGGTCTTCCTCGTAACCGTGCCCCCCGTACCCACCGCGGACCACGACATCGCCCTGGTCACGGCCGCGCGCGCGGCAGGCGTCCGTAAGATCGTCAAGCTGTCCGCCATCGGCAGCGGCGAGCGCTTCGACGGGGCGACCGTCGGCGAGAGGCACCTTGCCGCGGAGGAGGCGATCGAGGCCAGCGGGCTCGCGTGGACGATGCTGCGCCCGCCGAGCTTCGCCTCGAACCTCTTGTGGCACCGGACCCTGATCCAGGCCGGAGAACCGATCCCGAACCTGACCGGCGACTCCCGGCAGGCCATCGTCGACCCGAGGGACGTGGCTGCCGTCGCCGTCGCCGCCATGACCAGCGATGCGCACGACGGGCAGCGGTACGAGCTGACCGGGCCGGAGCTGCTGACGTCCGCAGATCAGGCGGCGATCCTGGAGGGCGTGCTGGAACGGTCGGTCAGGACCACCGACACGAATGCGCTCGACCAGTTGCCGGCCGAGATGGTCACCGGCATCGGCTGGGCACGCGCCGGCGGTGCGGCCTACGTCACCGACCACGTGCCGCGGGTGCTCGGCCGGCCAGCGGGCACGTTCGAGCAGTGGGCACGCGACCATCGGGAGGCATTCGCGGCCATGCCGTAACCGACGCTCGCCAGGGCTTCAGGGGGCCGCCGCATCCCCGGACGTGGGCGAAGATCACCTTGTGGACGACCTCCTGAAGTTCCTTCACGCCCGTAATGAGGAGAAGAGCCCGGGGACGGCTGCCGACCGGCTCAGCCGGGACCCGGCCGGTGGACGGTCGGCGAGTGCGATGCGACGCAGGACGGAGGCGTCCTGTGCACGAGGCTCTCCCCCTGTGGGCCGCTGTGACGGTGGTGGGGGCCCACCGCGTCGTCGCGGACCTGAACGTGCCCCAGCAGCCTCGCTCAGGTGCCGTCCGCCTCCCAGCGCGCGAACCGCTCGTAGACGGTCTGCCACGGCCCGTACCGCTCCGGAAGATCACGCCACGGCGCCCCGGTCCGCAACCGCCACAGCACACCGTTGACCACCTGCCGGTGATCACGCCACGGACGGCCACGCCCGTCCACCTGCGGCAACAAGGGCGCGCTCCTCGCGCTCCGGTGCGCCCGCCGCACCGGTACCCTGCCCGCCGGAACCGCTCCCCAGCCCCGCCCGCCCGTCGCTGCCCGCGACAAGGCCCCGCTGTTCGCCGAGGGCCTGCGCGCCATCGCCCTCAAGGCGGCGGCCTTCGAGCTGACCGGCAGCGAGACCGCCGCCGAGCTGGCCCTGCCCGTCCCCGTGGACGAGATGACGCACGCGATGATCGCGCAGCCGCAGCTGCTCGCCCGCATCGCCGGCCGGACCGGCTTCACGCTGATCCACCAGACCGACCAGGAGCACACCGGCTACACCGGCGGCGAGTACACCCACGCCGCGTACGTGGCCGCGTGGGACACCGAGCCGCCCACCCGCTACTGGCTCGACAAGGCCGAGGTCGACCGCCGCCTGGGCATCCTCGCTGCGAAGTACGACTCCATCGGCTTCGGCCGCAGCGGGCGCGAGCACGCCATCACGTTCTAGCCCTCGGGCAACGCCTCGCCGGCACTCGCGTACAGGCCGGGAGGAAGCCCGATGCGGTTTCCGTGCACACAGGCCGGGACTCCCTCCCGGTTGTACCGGAAGCCGTCGTCCGGGTTGAACGGGTACTCCCGGCTGGGGTGTTCGAGTATATCGAACCCCCCGGCCGGGAGCCGGAGGCTCGGGCAGATCCAGCAGGCGTCGTGATCGTCGTCATCGTTGATGAACGGCTCGGCGGACATGGACGCACAGTAGCGATCGAGACACCAGACCCCGCAATCCCCGGTGTCGCGGCAGTTCCGAGGGCGGATCTCCCTACGGCCGCTCACGGCGAAAGAGGACAGACCGATGGCGAGACGCAATCCCCCGCGTGAGTACCGCGAGATCGTGACGGGCCCGAGCAAGGCCGAGTCGAACCGGCTGCCCCCCGGTTGGAACCCGCTGGACGACTACAGGGCCGCCAGCGTCGCCGGACGCCCCCTTTCCGCGGGTGGGGAGCTCCAGATCGTCGCCGTGCGGTCCTGGTGCCCCTGCGCCCGCTGCCGCACCCGTAGGAACGCCGCATGAGTACAGATGGAAAGGGCGCGACCGTGAACCACGTGATCCAAGGCGACCCGGTCCGGCACCGCACGGACGGCTGGACGGGCACCGTCGCGGAGACCCCGAGCAGGCTCGCCAACCACGCCTGGGTGAACAGGGACAGCTCCTCCGACCCGTACCCGGAGATGGTCCTGCTGGAGGACTTGGAGGCTGCGGATTGAGTACGCCGCACCGCATCCGGCTCCCGGGCGAGGAGTACGTGGGGGGCCGGCCGGACGGCTACCGGGAGGGGCCTGCTGGGTCTGCCGCAGGGACACGCTGGTCTGCGCGGGCATCTCGCTCCAGGCCCCCGGCGAGGACCAGGGTACTTGCCACGCGATCTGTGAAGACTGCATCGCCCTCGCCCGCCGGCCTCGCCGCCACGCCGAGCTGCGGGCCGCGCTCGACAAGCAGTCGGCATAGGAGCGGAGTGGACGACCAGGACGAGTACCGCGAGGCAGCCGAACAGGCTGCTCGCGGACTCCCGACCCCTGTACCGGTGGCCGTCGCATACACGGCCGCACTGCTCGCGCTGATAGCGCTGGTAACCGTGCTGGTGGCCTCCGGCCGCTTCTAGACGACACCCGCGCCTTCGAGTGCCCCAAGACTCCCGGCCCGGCGGTAGCGCGAGGGCTCCACCGGGTCGGGGCACCACCGCACCGCTGCTCGCTCACCCCGGGCGAGCAGAACCGAAGCGGCTGGACAGCTCCGCGAAAATCACCCTGCCCGGCCACCTGGCCGAGTGGGTATCCCCGCACTGTGAGGAGTACTCGTGACCATCACCGAAGCACAGCTCACCCCGACCGTCCGCCCGTGGGGTGCCGGCCGCCTCGCGCCGTACCCGACGACCACCCGGCTCTCGTACGCGTCCGTCAGCATCGACGGACAGACGCAGCTCGGGGTGTTCCGCGACCACACCGGCCTCGTGGTCGAGATGGGCAAGCACGGCACCAGCAAGGGCACCGAGACCAACACCACCACCAACACGGACTCGAAGAACGACCAGGGCCACGACCAGGACAGCGCGCAGGACTGATGGCCATGACCGAGGAGAGGCCGGTTCTGGTGGTCACCGAAGCGGTGGACGTCACCGCTGACATGGTGATCACCGAGCTGAACCGGCGCGGTGTGCCGGTGGTCAGGTTCGACCCGTCCGACATCGGAACGGGGCTGACGGTCTCGGCTCGGTTCGGCACCTGCCCGGCCCCCGTGGCCGGGCAGGTGCGTACCCCGTCGCGGACCGCCGACCTGACCCGTGTGCGATCGGTGTACTGGCGTCGTCCCGTCTGGCCGGCGTTCCAGGAAGGCGGCCTGAGTGCCGACGACGCCCGTTTCGCCGCTGCCCAGGTCCGCTACGGCCTCGGCGGAACCCTGTACGCCCTGGACGGTCCGCTGTGGGTCAACCACCCGCTTCGCGAAGCGGCGGCCGACTACAAGCCCGCCCAGCTCGCGACCGCCCAGCGGCTCGGCCTGACCGTGCCGCCGACCATCGTGACCAACGACCCGGACGAGGCGCGGGAGTTCATCACCGCCCACGGTCAGGTGATCTTCAAGACCCTGCGATGGACGCCGGTCGAGCGTGACGGCGTGGCGGTGACGGGGTGGGCCGAGCCGGTGACGGCCGCCGAACTCGATGAGAGCGTGCGCGTAACGCCGCACCTGTTCCAGGCCCGCGTCGACAAGGCCGCCGATGTGCGGGTGCTGGTGGTCGGTCGGCGCACGTTCGCCGTGGGGATCGGCTCCGACCTGCTGGACTGGCGGCGGGACTACTCCGCGTTGTCCTACAGCGTGGTGGAGCTGCCGGACCAGTTGACCAAGATGCTCCACGCGTTCCTGGAGCACTACGGTCTCGTCTCCGGTTCTTTCGATCTCGCCGTCGACCGCGCGGGAAACTACTGGTGGTTGGAGCTGAATCCCAACGGCCAATGGGCCTGGCTGGAGGACGAGACCGGGTTGGATATGTCCGCCGCATTCGCTGATCTGCTGACACGAGGAGAGACCCCATGACCGACACCGCGCCGCATCGGCGTGCACTCGCTGCCCGGCTGACGACGGCCGGGGTCCTGACGACTCCCGCGTGGCGCGCGGCCGTCCAGGCGATCCCGCGGGAGAACTTCCTCAACCCCGGTGTCTTCCTGCCGGACGGCAGCCGTTGGAGGCCCGTCACCGCGACCGGCAGCGATCCCGCCGAGTGGGCTGAGATCGCCTACAGCGACGAGTCGCTGACCACCCAGCTCGACGGTCATCTGACGGCTGACCAGACCGCGGAGCCGGTTGCCGGTTATCCCACGTCGTCGTCCACCACGCCCGTCACCGTGCTCGACATGATCGAGCGCCTGGAGGTGCAGGACGGGCACCAGGTGCTGGAGATCGGCACCGGCACGGGATACTCCTCCGCCCTGATGTGCCACCGCCTGGGCGAGGACAACGTGACGACGGTCGAGGTGGACCCCGGCGTCGCGGCCCGCGCCGACGCGGCGCTGGAGACGACCGGCTTCTCCACCTGGACCGTGACCGGGGACGGGCTCCTCGGGCATCCGCGCCGCGCGCCGTACGATCGGGTGATCGCCACCTGCGCCGTCAGCCGCATCCCCTACACCTGGATTCGCCAGACCAGGCCGGGCGGGATCGTCCTGGCGACGGTCGGCTCCTGGGGCTACGGGACCGGCCTGGCCAAGGTCGTCGTCAGCGACCACGGCACCGCCGAGGGCCGGATCGTCGACCGCTCCTCGTTCATGCAGGCGCGGTCCCAGGCGGTCGTGCCGATCGCCGGAGACCTGTCCGCCCGTACCGCCTACCCCGACAGCGAGCGGCCCGCCAAGGTGCGGCCGACGATCCTCGGCGAGTGGATGCCGGCCTTCATCGCCCAACTCGCAGCCCCCGGCGCTCAGCTCGTCCGGGCCAGGGCGGACGACGGCGAACAGCTCCTTTACGTCTTCGACCCGGCCCGCGAGTCCTTCGCCGAGTTCATCGCCGAGGGCGAGGCGTGGACCGTCCGCCAGGGCGGCCCCGTCGCCCTGTGGGACGTCATCGAACGGGCCCTCCTCGCCTGGAAGGACGCCGGCAGCCCGGACATCACCACCGTGCAGGTCCGGATCACCGAGAGGGCTCACACGTACTGGATCGGGGACAACCCCGAGCTTCGATGGGAGCACCGCATCGTCTGAACATCGCGCGCACCCCCGGGCCGCCGCCCGGTACCCTGCTGGCACACCGGCCCCAACGTGAGGAACGCCAGGATGGACGACGAGCCGCTGTCGGACTGGGCGGAGCGCCGGGACGCGAAGATCGGAGAGCTTCGCGCCGTACCCATCACCCCTGGGCAGGGACCCAAGGGCGCGCACCTGAACCCGGACGCACCCAGGGCCATCGAACGGTGGAACGGACACTTGTGGGAGTTCCACGCGGTGGCGTCCAACCTCGCGGAGGCTCAGCGCCTCCTGTTCCCCGGAGGCCAGGAGCCCCCGGTGACCGGCCCGGCCCCCAAGCTGCTCGGGCCGGGTACCGGGAGGCACCGGAAGCCCAGTCCCGGGCGCCGCTAATCCGTACGTTCACCAGCCTGACCACGCTCATGGTCCTCTCCGACGCCACATCGGAGGGGGCCTTCGTCATGTGCGGCTACCCCTGCTGACACAGCGCAGGGCCGCTCTTGCCTTCGCCAGGAGAAATCCATGTGGGCCGGCACCGAGCAGGACAGGCAGGCCATGTTCAAGACGCTCGTCATCGCCGCCCTTCCAGCCATCGCGCAAAGGTACGAATCCGGCGTCGGCATCAGGCGGCTCGGGACGGTGTACGGCTGCGAGCCCAGATGGCTTCGAGATCAGATGCTCAAGGCCGGATACCGAGTCCGCCCTCTGGAGGAAGCGATTGGCCTGCGCCCCGCCCCGTGGCCCTGGACACCGATCAGCCTGCCGGGCCGGAGGGCACTGCCCTGACTACGCGGCGAGTGCGTAACTGGCGAGCTGCGCACGTCTCTGCAGGTCACAGCTAGGTGGAAGTCTGTATACCTACTCCAGAGCCTGGCCTCGTGCCGCAAGTGCCGGGCGTTGGCCGAGGCGGCGCCGTCCCGGCCGTGCGGGCAGGAGCGCCTGCACGACCGGCTGCTCCAGCAGGCCGACGACGCGCCGCTGCGCACGGATCTGCTCGCCGCGCTGCGCGGTGGTGCGCGGATCGTCGTGTGGATCACCGGCCCGGCGGAGGACCTCACCCGCTCCTACTCGCGGATCGACCGGATGACGGAGGAGGCCGGGCCGGCCGCCGAGGCGCTTGCGGCGGCGGCCGGCCCGGCCTCACCTTGGCCCGTGTCGAGGACGCCGACCGGCAGTACCTCGTCGTCCTGCCGCCCGGCGGCCGCGCCCGCATCGCGCGTGGGGTGAGGGCTGCCACTTCCGGGGCCTGACCCGGCCGGGCGTGGCCGAGGCCTCGGGCGCCGGTGGTGGTGCTACTTCTGCCAGCCGATGGTCTCGGGCAGCGGGCTGTAGAAGATGGTGGCACCGACGTTGGCGAGGCCCTTGCGGATGCCGTAGGTGGAGGGTCCGCTGTAGAGCGGCAGGAGGGCGTACTGCTGGAGGGCCTTCTGCTCGAGCTTGTTGACGGCCGCGACCTGCTGGGCCAGGTCGGCGATCTCCGCGGTGGCGCGGATCTCCTTGTCGAGCTCGGGGGAGCCGGATCCGCTGATGTTGGAGTCGCGGTCGGAGCAGTAGAAGTCGCACAGGTACCGCGCGCCGAAGGGGTCCGTCGAGCGGTTGCCGGAGATGAAGAGGTCGAAGCGGCGCTCGCTGAGCACCTTGGAGAAGTCGTTCTCGGAGACCTTGTTGACGTCCACCTTGACGCCGACGGTCTTGAGCATCGCGGTGAACGCCCCGGCGGTGGCCTTCTCGATGGGGCCGTCGCCGAGCAGGGTGTAGCCGAGTTCGAGCTGCTTGCCGTCCTTGGCGCGGATGCCGTCGGCCCCGGGCTTCCAGCCGGCCGCGTCCAGGGTCTTCCGCGCCTCCTCCGGGTCGTACTTCAGGACGGCGGCGACGTTGTCCTGGTAGCCCTGCTGGAAGCTGTAGAGCACGGCCGAGCCGGGCAGCGACTCGGTGTAGTCGAGGCCCTGGAACCGGATCTTCGCTATCTGCGCGCGGTCGATGCTCTCCTGGACCGCCTTGCGGACCTGGACGTCGCCGAGGAGGGGGGACTTGGTGTTGAGGTACAGCGAGTACTCGAAGGGGCTGCCGCCGCTGCGGATCTCGGCGTCCTTGACCGTCTTCACCTGCTGGAGGTTCTCCGCGGTCCCGACGGGCGCGTAGTCGACTTCGCCGTTCTTGAAGGCGTTGATCGAGGCGGCGCTCTCCAGGTTGACGTAGACGCGCTTGTCGAGCTTGCCCGTCCGGCCCCACCAGGCGGGGTTGCGTACGAAGGTGATGTTGCCGGAGTGGTCGTCCCAGGTGCCCACGGTGTACGGTCCGGTGCCCCATTCGGGGTGGGCCGTCTTGACGTACGCCTTGTTGAAGTTGTCGACGGTGGCGGCCTGGGGGTGCAGGAAGGTGGTGAACAGCGCGGACCAGGAGGCGTTGACGCCCTTGAAGGCGATGACCGCCTGCTTGTCGTCCGTGCCCCGGGTGACGGAGGTGATGCGGTCGTAGCCGTCGGTGGAGTAGGCCGCGTAGTCCTTGTCCGAGCCGTTGTTGGCCTTCCAGGTGGCTTCGATGGCCCGCCAGTCGATCGGGGTGCCGTCGTTGAACACGGCCTTGGGGTTGAGGGTGAGGACGACCTTCTGGTCGCCGCCCTCGACCGAGACCTTCACGTCGCTGTAGTAGTCCGGGTTGTACTGGACCTCGCCGGTGGGCGAGTAGGTGATGGCGACGGCGTTGTACCAGGACCAGATCCGCAGCGAGTTCAGGGTGCCGTTGACGTTGAAGGGGTTGCCCTGCTCGTCGAAGGTCCCCGCGGTGGTGTAGGTGCCGCCGTCCTTGGTGTTCTCGTACGGCTGGGGGTTGTAGTCGGCGACCGAGGACGCGACCTTGGCGGCGTTCTTGGCGTCCTGCCCGGGGGAGGCGCCGGCCGGGCCGCCGGAGGACGAGGAGGTGCACGCGGTGGCGGCGACCGTGACGGCCGCGACGAGCGCGAGGGGCAGGGCGATCTTCCGACGCATGGGGTGTCCTTGGTGGGAATGGCTGGGACTGGCTGGGAACAGATGGGAACAGGTGGGAAACAGGTGAGTTGAGGTGGGGCGGGGTGTCGCGGCGCGGGTGTCAGACCGCGTGGCAGGCGTACTGGTGGTCGGAGCCCTCCGGGGCGCCGACGGTGGCCGGGCGTTCGGTGCGGCAGCGCGTCCGTACGCTCTCGTCGGCCTCCTGGTAGAGCGGGCAGCGGTCGACGAACACGCAGCCCGCCGGCAGCCGGGCGGCGCTGGGCTGCTCGCCCGCGAGGACGATGCGCTCGCGGTGGCGCTCGCGTTCCGGGTCGGGGATCGGGATCGCCGACAGCAGGGCCTTCGTGTACGGGTGCCGGGGCCGGGCGAAGATCTCCTCGGTGGCGCCGGACTCGACGATGTGTCCGAGGTACATCACCGCGATGCGGTCGGAGAAGTGGCGTACCACGGCCAGGTCGTGCGCCACCACGAGGTAGGCCAGGCCGAGTTCGCGCTTCAGCCGGACGAGCAGGTTGATGATCTCGGCCTGCACGGAGACGTCCAGGGCGGACAGCGGCTCGTCCAGGACCAGCAGCCTCGGCTCGCGGGCCAGGGCGCGGGCGACGCCGACGCGCTGGCGCTGGCCGCCGGACAGCGCGGCGGGGAAGCGGTCGCCCATGGCGCGGTCCAGGCCCACCAGGTCCAGGAGCCGGGTGACCCGGGACCGGATGGCCGTCCGGTCGGCGCCGGCGGCCTGGAGGGGTTCGGCCAGCAGGTCGAAGACGGTCAGCCGGGGGTCCAGGGCGTCCGTCGGATCCTGGAGGACGATCTGGACGTCGCGCCGCAGCTCACGTACCTCGGCGGCCGACCGCAGCGTGGCGACGTCGGTGCCGGCCACTTCGATGCGTCCGCCCTCGGGGGCGCGCAGCCGCAGCACCTCGCGCAGCGTGGTGGTCTTGCCGCTGCCGGACTCGCCCACCAGGCCCAGGGTTTCGCCCGCGCGCAGTTCGAAGCTGACGTGGTTGACCGCGTGCAGGGTGCCCACCCGGCGCTTGAGCAGGGCCCCCTTGGTGACGGGGAACGTCTTGACCAGGTCCTCGACGCGCAGGACCACGTCGCCGACGGTCCGCTCGCCGGAGCCGGACGGTGACACGGAGCCGTCCGGTGGCACGGGGGCGGCCTCCCCGGTCGGGTCGAGGCTTCCGTCGGCGATCTCCTGCGCGCGGTGGCAGGCGACCCGGCCGCCCTGCCCGGCCGGTGCGGTCGGGTGCGGTTCCGTCAGGTCCGGTGCGGCCGAGCCCGGCGCGGCCAGGTCCGGTTCGGTGGTCCGGCACACGTCCAGGGCGACCGTGCAGCGGGGTGCGAAGGGGCAGCCGCCGGGCAGGCCGACCAGGGACGGAGGCTCCCCGCCGACCGGGACCAGCGGCCGTCGGACACCGCTGTCCGCGGTCGGGATGCTAGCCAGGAGGCGGGCGGTGTAGGGCATCGTGGGACGGCGGAAGAGCTCGTCGACGCCGGCGTGCTCGACGATCCGTCCGGCGTACATGACGGCGACGTCGTCGGCGTGGCCGGCCACCACGCCCAGGTCGTGGGTGATCAGGACGAGACCGGCGCCGGTCTCGCGCTGGGCCAGGCGGAGCACGTCGAGGATCTGGGCCTGGACGGTGACGTCGAGCGCCGTGGTGGGCTCGTCGGCGACGAGCACCGAGGGCTTGTTGGCGATGGCCAGGGCGATGACGACGCGTTGGCGCATGCCGCCGGAGAACTCGTGCGGGAACGATTTGGCGCGTTCGCGCGGGTCGGGGATGCCGACCAGGTCGAGCAGTTCGACCGCCTGCTCCCAGGCGTCCTTCTTGGACAGCTCCCGGTGCACGCGCAGGGCCTCGGAGAGCAGCCGGCCGACGCTGAAGATGGGTGTGAGCGCGGACATCGGGTCCTGGAAGACCATGCCGATGTCCTTGCCGCGCACCCGGGACAGCTCCTTGTCGTCCAGGGCGGCCAGGTCGCGGCCGCCCAGCAGGATCCGGCCGCCGAGCCGCGCGGTGGGCGGCAGCAGGCCCATGACGGCGAGGGCGGTGGCGGACTTTCCGGAGCCGGACTCGCCGACGATGCCCAGGGTGCGCCCGGGCAGCAGGTCGAAGTCGACGCCGCGTACGGCCTCCACCGGTCCGGCCTCGGAGGGGAAGGAGACGCGCAGGCCGCGTACGGACAGGACGGGTGCGGGCCCGGTGGGGCCGGCCGTGGACGTGGTTGCGGGTTCGGCCGTGGGCCCGGTGCGGCGGGCGGGTGCGAGGGTCATCGTCGGCCTCCTGCCGTGCCGGTGCTGGACGTGGGGTCGAGGGCGTCGCGCAGACCGTCGCCGACGAAGGTCATCGAGACGGTGAGCAGTACGGTCAGCCCGGCGGGGAAGGCGAAGAGCCAGGGGGCGCTGGTGATGGCGCCCGCGCCGTCGGCGAGCAGCGTGCCCAGCGACACGTCGGGGGTCTGGACGCCGAAGCCGAGGAAGGACAGGGCGGTCTCGCTGAGCACGGTGGAGACCACGCCCAGGGTGAGGTTGACGATGAGCAGGGAGCCCAGGTTGGGGATGATGTGGCGCACCACGATGCGCAGGGGGCGCACGCCCATGAACTCCGCGGCCAGCACGTAGTCGCGCTCGCGCAGGGACGTCGACACCGACCAGACCACGCGGGCCGTGGACATCCAGCCGAACACCGTCAGGACGAGGATCAGGACCCTCCAGTCGCCCGCCAGCCGGTGCGACACCAGGGCGAGGATGAGGAAGGAGGGCACGATCAGCAGGAAGTGGATGAGGGCGAGGGTGGCCTTCTCCACCCGGCCCCCGAAGTAGGCGGCGCCCGCGCCCACGACCGCGGCGAGGGTGACGGTCAGCAGGGACACGGTCACCGCGATCACCAGCGAGCGCTGGAGGCCGTGCACGGCGGCGGCGTAGACGTCGTTGCCGCCCTGGTTGGTGCCGAACCAGTGCTCGGCGCCGGGGGCCTGGGTCAGGGCCGAGAAGTCGGCGTCCGCGTAGCCGTACGGGGTGAACAGGTCGCCGAGCGCGCTGAACAGCACGAGCAGCAGGAAGATCACCACACCGGCGACGGCGATCCGGTTGCGCAGGAAGCGCCGCAGGTAGAGACGGCGCCGGCCCAGGTAGTGCCCGTCGTGCTCGGCGGGCGGCGGAATGGTGGCCAGCAGGGGATCGGCGGCCGGCCCGGGTACGGGTGCCAGGACGCCTTCGGAGGCTGCGTCGGGACTCACAGGGGTGCCCATGTCAGCTCACCCGCACTCTCGGGTCGAGGAGAACGGTGGCGATGTCCGCGAGGATCGCGCCGATCGCGGTCAGGGCGGCGGCGAAGGCGGCGGTCGCCACGGTGCCGTGCACGTCGTTCTTGGTGATGGTCTGGATGAAGTACTGGCCCATGCCGTTCCAGCCGAAGATCGTCTCCGTGAGGACAGCGCCGGTGAAGACGGCCGGGATGCTGAAGGCCACGGACTGGGCGGTGGGGATCAGGGCGGTGCGCAGGGCGTGCCGGCGGATCGCCTGGGCGCGGGTGAGCCCGGTGGCCCGGGCGGTGCGCACGAAGTCGGAGCCGATGACGTCCAGCAGCAGGGAGCGCTGGGTGAGGTGGTAGCCCACGTACCCCGTCAGGGTGAGCGTCAGCGTCGGCAGGACCAGGTGCAGCAGCCGGTCGCCGATCGTCGCCCAGAACCCTTCCACGCCGGGCGAGTTCTCCCCCGCGACGTACAGGAAGTGCCAACCCGCCTGTTCGTTCAGCCGGATGGCCAGCAGGACCACGGCGAGGGCGGCGATGGACACCGGGACGTTGAACAGCGCCATGGACAGTGCCTGGGCGGCCCGGTCCCGCCAGCCGTACTGGCGCGAGGCGGTGTGGACCGCGAGCGCGACACCGACGACGACGGACAGGACCGTCGCACCGATCACCAGTTCGGCGCTGACCAGGGAGCGGTAGCCGATCTCCCCGTTGACCTGGACCCCGACGGGGGAGCGGCCCCAGTCGAAGTGCAGGACCACCCCGGTCAGCCAGTCCCACCAGCGGTGGAGCAGCGGTTCGTGCGGGTCGAGGTTGTAGGGCGCCAGGGCCCGGGAGATCTGTTCCTCGGTGCGGACCGGGCGCAGCTCCTTGAAGTTCGACCGCGGGTCGAGGAACCAACTGGCGAGGAAGTAGGTGGCGTTGGTGGCCACGGCGATCACCAGGAGCCAGCCGGTCGCCCTGCGTGTCACATACCGGAGCACGGACGGTACCTCCCCACCGGATGCGGCGGATGTGGCGGATGTGGTGGACGCAGCGGCTGGGGCTGTGGCTGCGGCTGGGGTTGGGGAACGCCGGGTCTGGAGGGGCTGGGCATGCGGGTGGAACTTCCTCGGTCCAAGGGGTGGTCGCACGACGGTGCAGAGCCAGTTTGTGTGCGAGTGACACGCCGCACCAGGGGTCGGGGCATGTGGACACGAAGACGAAACGCCCCCGCAGCAAGGGGAGGTGTCCGCGTCACATTCCCGACGTATTCGCAGGTGGGAGGGGTCGCGGCAGTCGACCGCCCGGCCGGGCGTACCCTCGCCGGTGCCGTCGATTCCGGGTCGGACGGCTCCGGCGGGTGGCACGGTTCCCCGCGATAGGCCTGGTGCGCTCGCGGACCGGCCCGGAGCGCCCGTGCACGCCTGGCCAAGTTCTCCGCAAGGACAGCACAGTCGGCGCGGCCCGGCAGACCTAGAGTCATGGCACGGCGAAGCCCGATCGACGCGGCGAGACGACAGGGGCGAATCCTCCCTGGTCAGCCACCGGACGACGGGCCTGTCGGTCACCGACCCGTGACCGGCCCTCAGATGGTCCGCACCACCCGACTCCTCCCAGGAAGGCACCACTATGCGTATCCGCAAGGTGATAGCCGCTCTCTCCGTCACGGCCCTCGCGTCGCTCGGCACCGTCGCGGCCGCCCCGGCTGCCCAGGCTGCCCAGCCCGGCCAGACCGCCCTGACCGGCGGCTACGGCTGCTCGGGCTCCCACGTGTGGTCCGGGGACGTGGGCGGCGCGGGGACGGTCCACACCTACTACGACGGCTCCACCAACTGCTCGGTCTTCGTCAAGGACACCTACGCGGGCGTCAGGACGTACACCGACATCTACGTCCAGAAGACCGGCGACTCCGGGTGGATCGACGGCGGCGGGGGCTACTACACCACCTACGCCGGGCCGGTCAGCATCTACGCCCCCGGCGCGTGCATCCGGGAGTGGGTCATCGAGAACGACCCCAACGGCAACAACATCGTCTACGGGCCCACTCCCTGGCACTCCTGCAGCTGACACCGTTCGGCAGCCCCCGCCGGCCCGGCCGGGATCCGGCCGGCCGGCGGGGGCATCGGACAGGCAGCCACCGTTGAGAGGGCGGGGGGTGGTCCCGGCGGGGTGCCTCGGCACCATGGCCGCCCCCTGCCCACGTCCCGATCACCTCCCGGGCCGGTCACCCGTCCGGTCACCTGTCCGGTCACCCGCCCGGTCGCAGGTGCGGTCGAGGTCGCGCCAGGCGCGCGGGGAGAGGCCGTACGCCTGTTTGAAGGCCCTGCTGAAGTGGGTCGCGTCCACGAAGCCCCAGCTGTGCCCGATCGCGGCGATCGACCGGTACCGCGCCCTCGGTCCGGCCAGTTCCCGCCGGCACTCCTCCAGACGGTTCGAGCGGATCCAGTCGCCCGGGGTGACCCCTGACCGGGCCAGCAGGGTGTAGAGGTGCCGAACCGAGACGCCGTGCGCGGAGGCGATCCGCGCCGCCGACAGGTCGCGGTCGCGCAGGTGCGCCCGCATGTACCGGAGGATCCGGAGGCTGAGCGTCGCCTCCGCCGATTCGCGGGCCAGGGGCGAGTCACCGAGCCGGGAGGTGACAGCCGCGCGGATCAGATCGAGGCTGGGGTCCGTGACCGCCTGGGCGTACCGGTCCTGGTGGAGCCCCTCGGTGGCGGCCAGTTGCGAGAAGTAGGCGTAGGCGAGGGCGGCGACGGGGCTGTCGGCGCGGAACGTGACGGCGGTCGTCTCCCTCAGCAGGCGTTCGGGCAGCGCGAGCGCGGCGCGCGGGAAGCGCAGGAAGTGGTGGTCGACACCGCCGTCGAAGCCGAGGGTGTACGGCACGGACGTGTCGTAGAGGGCGAACTCCCCCGGTCCCAGTACGGCTTGGCGATCGTTCTGTGCCACCACGCTGGTACCCGTCACCTGGAGGCCCAGGAAGACCTCCGGCTCGGTGTCCTCCCGCGCCAGCCGCTGTGTCCGCCGTATCGTCAGGCCGGTCGCCCGCCCCGAGCAGACGCCGATGCAGCCGACCGTGTTCAGCCTGACCTGGACCGAGATGTCCTCCGGCGCCGGATGGTGGTCGATCTCGATGCGTACGACGGACTCCCAGACCGCGGACCGGACCGCCTCCTCCCGGTCACCCGGCGGGAAGGCCGCCGTGTCCAGGGTCGCGCTCACGGAGCGGAACCACCCGGCTGCCGCACGGGCGCGGCACCGAGAACCGCAGGGGATGGACAGGGCGGCTCAAGACGGCCGGCCCGGTGCTGTCTCCGCACTGAGTGTCCTCCCCCCGAAGGCCAATTCCGTGCCCAGGATGGCAGGGCCGGTCGCGGCACGCAACGGGTTCCGACACGGCCGCTTTCCCAGCGGGCGTGAGCGGTCGGGCGGTCGCGGACGGGAGCGGTTGCGCAGAAGTCCTTGGTCGATGCTGCTGTCAACTCCGAATAGTTCCAGTGATGTTGAGAGGAACTGAGAGTTCCGGACGGGTCCGCCGGTCCGGGCTTGGCTACGAGGTTCTCGGGAACTCGTGGGAGCACCTCCATGGTCATGTCCACCCGTGCTACGCGTGGGAGGCGGCGCTCTTTCTCCGCGGCCCGGTGTGGCTTTACGGAGATGAGCGGACTGTGCCCGAAAACCGGTTGGGCCCGCAGCACGAAGGTCTGCGGGGGGAGATCGCCCGTGCTCTGGCCGGCATTCTCTCCGAGGCTGATGGGCAGGCATAGCCCCCCCGGGGTCGGCCGTCGGTCCTCGGCCGTGCGAGCCGAAACGACAAGGCATTCCGGGTCGGCGACCATGGCGTCTTGGCGCGTCCCGCCGCGGATACTCCCTGCCTTCCCGGGGGGGCTCCCCACCCTCCGCCGAGGGTGGGGGGTCCCGCGCGCCGTGCCCGACGGGGTCGGGCACGGCGGCTTCTGCCGGAACGGGGATTCGTGCCGGCGGGGATCACCGGGCACACTGGTCCGTGGCGGCCCGCCGGTTGCGTCGGCGGGCCGCTGCGGAGCTGTCAGTGCTGCCGGTCGGGAGCTGTCGGCCGGTTCGGTCCCGGGTGCCGTTCGCCGCGGAGGCGGCTCACGGGCCGGTCAGGCCGGCGGCGGTCAGATCCAGTGCTGGTAGACGTTGCCGTCCTGCGGCGGGTTGGTGTAGACGCTGCCGGAGTTGTTGGCGTCCAGCGCGTAGTTGGTTTGGGCGCTGACCAGCATCCAGCCGTTGGTGGTGGAGTTCTCCCACCAGTGCTGCCAGTTGTTGCCGCTGGAGCAGGGGTTGAGGTACGCCTGCCCGTAGTTGCCGTCGAGGCAGTTGCCGGGGTGGTTGATGTTGCTCTGCAGCCAGGCGCCGTCGCCCTGCTGGATGTCGTTCCAGGTGACGCCGTCGGTGTAGTTGCCGCCCATGCCGCTGCTCCAGTAGCACTGCGTGGTGTGCAGGCCGCTGGTGACGCTCAGGCAGTAGCTGGTCTGGCTCTTGTGGGTCCAGGTGACCGTGCCCGCGAAGGCGGTCCCGGAGAGGCCGATGACGGTGGCGAGTGCGACCAGGCCGGTCATCAGGGTGCGGCTGACTGTCTTGTTCACTGTGTTCCCTCGTTGGTCGGTCTGAGTTCGGTCGGTACGGACCCGCTGGTGCGTGTCCGTGGGCTGCCCGTTTCGGGCGTGCACGTCCGGCGCCCGGTCGGCGGTCCTCGCTGCGGCATGCGGAAGCTCCGGCATGACGGTGCGTCGTCGCGATTCGTCGTGTCGGTGGCGTGGCGTGGCGGAGTGAGGGGTGGGTCGATGGCGGGTGCGCGGGGTGCGGGGTGCCCCTGGCCGGCGCGGATGGGCCGGCGGAGTGCGCGATCGGCCGGATAAGGCCGTCCACGGGCGGTTGCGAGGACGCTGACGCGCCTGGTGGCCCACCTGCGGACGGGAAAAAAGCCCGGCCGCCTGCTGTCGAGCCCAGGGGGAACGCGGGGGAGGACCCCGGAACGCCGCTGGTGATCAACGTGAGCGGCTAGAAGCTAACAGAGCGGGACGGCGGGACACCAGGGCTTCCGTCAATTGTCCGTTTTTACATGGTGCGACGTCTGTTGCCGTGAAGGTTCCGCAGTGACCCGATCGTGATGGACGTAACGGACTTTCTCGCGATATTTGGCGCGCGGGACGGGGTTCCGATCGCAGGGAATCCCGCATTCCGAGATACCGGGATCGGCTTTCGGCGTCCGTGTCGGTCCATCAAGTTCCGTGTGGACAACGAAAGTTGACGATGATTTCGCGGGTTCGACGGCCTCGGCGCGACGAGAAACCCCTTCCCCGGACGGGTTCGGGTGGATAGATTCTGCGGCGCTGGTGTGCGGCCCCGTGTCCGTCGACGAAGACGGGCACGCGATCTGAAGACGCACATTTCACGCGGAAGAACTTTTCCAGGGGGAAAAAATCCATGGCACCTCCTCTCATACGTTCATTCCGGCAGATCGAATCTCTGCTGGATCCTTCCCGGCCGGTCGTCACGCTGTTCAGCGGCGGTCTCGACAGCTCCTACCTGCTGCTTCGGCTCCGCGAACTCGGCCTGCGGGACGTCCACGCGGTGAGCGTCGACATCGGTGAGGACGAGTCGACGTCCTACAAGCGCGACGTGGCCGAGGCGCTGGGGGTGAAACTCCACGTCCTGGACCGCAGGCAGGAGTTCGCCGAGGAGTTCGTCCTCCCGGCGATCGCCGCGCAGGCCGTCTACCTGGGCGTCCACCCGGTGAGCTCCACGCTCAGCCGGCCGCTCATCGCGCGGGCCGCGCTGGAGGTGGCCGACGGCCTCGGCGCGCAGGCCGTCATCCACACGGCGAACCGCTCCCAGAACACCCTGCGCCGGCTGAACGGCGCACTCGGCCTGCTCGGCTACGACGGCCTGTACGGCAGTCCGTACGACCTCGACCCGATCGACCGCGAGGACAAGCACCGGGCGCTGCACGAAGCGGGCGTGGACCTCCTGCTGGGCCGCGCGGTCAGCGGGGACTCCAACCTGTGGTGCCGCGAGTTCGAGTCCGGGATCCTCGACGATCCCGAGGGCCACGTCGTCCCCGAGTCGCTCTACCGGTGGAGCGCCGTGCACTCCGACCGCGCACCGCGCATCGAGGTGGCCTTCGAAGCCGGCCGGCCGGTGTCGGTCGACGGCCGGCGGCTGCCGCTGACCGACCTGGTCGCGGAACTCAACCGGCGGGTCGGCGCCTTCGGCATCGGCCGGTACTCCGGGCTGGAGCACCTCGACCACGGCGAGAAGGTGCTGGAGATCCGGGAGATGCCGGCCGCGTGGCTGCTGCTGCGGTCCTACCGGCACGTCGAGACCGCGTGCCTCGGCGCGGACCTGCTCCTGGAGAAGATGCACCTGGAGCAGCTCTGGACCCGGGAGGCGCTCGAAGGCCGATGGTTCGGCGAACTGCGCCAGGCCGCCCAGCAGTTCATCGACTCGTGCGCCACCCAGACCACCGGGTCGGTGGTCTGGGAGCTGCGGGACGGCACCGCGGAGACCCGGGCCATCACCGCCCCCCGTCCGCGCTACCTGCGGGACCGCGAGGACTGGGAGAAGCAGGCCATCGCGCTGGAGAGCGCGGCCTACGGGCCGCTGCCCGAGCTCGTCGACGCCTGAGACCCGCCTGCGAAGGAACGGAACACCACATGTCTGTGAACACCTTCGGGAACACCGCCGGGAAGGCCTACGGGGACACTGCCGGGAAGGCCGTCGGGAGCACCGATCCCGTGGCGCGGCCGGCCGCGGCCGCCACGGTCGCCGCGCTGGCCGACACCGGCGGACACCTGCTGCCGTCGGCCGAACTGTCGGACCTGCTCGGGGTGGGCGAGGCCGACTGGTCGCGGTTCGCCGAGAACTGGGACGACCTCACCCTCGACCGGTTCATGGCCGACGGCGGGACGTACCGCTACCGGCGCTACGGCCAGTTCGACCTCACGGTCGACAGCGGCGAGCTGGTCGCGCTGCCGCACGAGCCCTACCGGCAGGAGAGCTACATCAATCCGCTGAACGGCGGAGTCCAACGCGAATTCGACCCGCTCACCGGGAAGTTCACCGAGGACGAGCTGCTGCGCGGCCTGCTGGTGCTGCTCGGGCGGCTGTTCAGCGCGGTCGACGGCACCGCCGTGTGGAACATCAAGCTGCACCCCTACCGGATCACCGCGGGCGAGGAGGTGGGGCACCCGGCCCCGGAGGGACGCCACCGTGACGGCGTCACGTTCATCACCTCGCTGCTGATCGGGCGCGACAACGTCGAGGGCGGGGAGAGCGCGGTGTACACCGACGCCGGCGAGCACCTGCTCACCACGACGCTGGCCCGGCCCGGCGACCTGCTGCTCGGCGACGACCGGCGGACGCTGCACTCGGTCACCCCGGTCCACCCGGTGGACCGGTCCGCCGCCGCGCACCGCGACGTCCTGGTGATCGCGTACACGGCGCGCTGACCCGGCCGCCGGCCGCTGACCCGACTGTCCGCCGCCGCCGTCCCCGGAGGCGGCGGGCAGTCGGCACACCACGGCCACACCACGGCCACACCATGGCCCCACCACAGCCCCACCCCGTCCCACCCCGCCCGACCCGGGCGGCAACCCCTCACTTCGCAGGAACGGATGACATGACCGGACAACTCCGCGGCCCACGTCAGTGGCTGGTCGACGTACTCGTGGTTCTCGTGGCCGTGGTGTGGGGGTCGAGCTACCTCGCGACGAAGGAGATCGCGACCGGCGAGGCGGTGGTCGCGCTGCTGGCGCTGCGCTTCCTGGCCGCCCTGCCGTTCCTGAGCTTCCAGGCGCTGGGGAAGCTGCGCCGGCTGTCGTGGCCCGAGGTGCGCGGGGGCGCCGTCCTCGGCGCGATCCTGTCCGTGGTCCTGCTGCTGGAGACGTACGGCGTGGTCTACACGTCGGCCACCAACGCGGGGCTGATCATCAGCCTCACGATGGTCTTCACGCCGCTGGCGGAGGCGGTCATCACCCGGACCCGGCCGAGCACGTCGTTCGTGGCGGCGGCGGGCACGTCGGTCGTCGGAGTGCTGCTGCTGACCCAGGGCGCGGGGCTCACCGTGCCGTCGCTCGGTGACCTGCTGATGCTGCTGGCGGCGGTGGTGCGCACGGCCCACGTGCTGGTGATGCACCGGATGCGGTCGGTCCGGGGTACGGACTCCGGGGTCCTGACGTTCGTCCAGCTCGCCACCGCGGTCGTCGTCTTCGGCGTCGCATCGCCCCTCGCCGGTCATGCGCCCTGGGCGCTGGCGGCGGGCTTCGGGGCGAAGCAGTGGCTGCTGCTGGTCCACCTGGCGGTGATGTGCACGCTGTTCGCGTTCCTGGTGCAGATGTGGGCGGTCCGGCGGACGTCGCCCTCGCACGTCAGCCTGCTGCTGGGGACGGAGCCGATGTGGGCGGCCGTGATCGGCGTCGTCTTCGGCGGGGACCGTCCGGGGGTGGCCGGCGGTGTGGGCGTGGTGCTGGTGCTGGCCGGGGTCACGTGGGGGCGCCGGGTGGCACCGGCCGCCGCCGAACCGCAGGAGGCGGGAGAGGCAGGGGCGGTGCGCGAGCCGGATCGGATGTTGCAGACGGGGTGACTGCGGGCGGGGTGACCGCAGACGGGGTGATTGCGGGCGGGGTGAGTGCGGGCGGGTGACTGCGGTCAGGGGTTACTGCCGGCGGGGCACCGCAGACCGGTCGGGCCGGAGGGTCGGCCCCTCCGGAGGCGAGGAGCGGAACAGGCGAGGAGCGGAACAGGCGTGAGGGAAGAGGCGTGAAGGAAGAACACGGGGGAGACGTGGGACAGGAGACCGGGACCACCGGTGCCGGGGGCGACGGCGAGCCGCCCGGGGAGCGGGCGGGGCGACCGCCGCGTGGGCGGCGCCGCGCCCTCGCCCTGGTGGCCGCGGGCGCGGTGGCGGTCACCTCGGGAGGACTGCTCGCGTCGCTGTGGATCAAGAGCCCCGCGCAGGCGGCCGCGGAGGCGAAGCCGCCGGCCCCCGACCTGCTGACCGCACAGGTCGACCGCCGGGTGGTCACCAGCACGGTCATCTGCCGAGGCACGGTGACGGCCGGTCAGAGCGTCGACGTGGCCCCGGTCGCGGGCGGCGCGGGCACGCGGGCCGTGGTGACCAGGCTGCCGCTGAAGGCCGGCGACGCCGTCGCGGCGGGGCAGCCGATCGTCGAGGTGTCCGGCCGACCGGTCTTCGCCCTGCCGGGGGAGCTGCCGGTGTACCGGGACCTCAAGCCCGGTTCGAAGGGCCAGGACGTCAGCCAGCTGCAGAGAGCGCTGCGCACGCTCGGATTCGGGACGCGCAACGATCCCGACGGAACGTTCGGCGCGGGCACCTCGGCCGCCGTCACCGCCTTCTACCAGCGCCAGGGCTACGACCCGTTGCCGGCCCTGGCGGACGCGGACGCCCAGGTGTCGGCCGCCAGGGACGCGGTCACAGCCGCGGACCAGGCGCTGACGGACGCCAAGGACGGACTCGCCTCCGCCCCGTCTTCCGGTACCGGCACCGGTACCGGTACCGCCCCGGGAGGCGGCGGCACCGCCGCGCCGGTCGACCCGGCGCACCAGGCGAACGGGCAGCGGCAGGTGGACCGCGCGGCCGAGAATGCGACCCGGCTGCGGAAGAAGCTGACCGATCTGCAGGCGCTGGTGGGCCCGCTGGTGCCGGCCGCCGAGCTGGTGTACCTGTCCGGCTTCCCGGCGCGGGTGGAGAGCGTCTCGGGTCGCGTCGGCGGGGAGGTGTCCGGCAAGGTCATGACCGTCTCGGCGGGGACCCTCCTGCTCCAGGGGACGCTCGGCGCGGCGGACCACGGCCTGGTGCACGCGGGCCAGAAGGTGGACATGCTGTCGGAGCTGACCGGCGAGCAGTACACCGGTGTGGTCGCGTCGGTGGCCGAGAGCCCGGGCGGCGGCGCACCGCAGGCAGGAGGTGCCGGGGCGTCCGGCACCCAGGCGGGCGCGGGCGGTGGTACGGGCGCGGGCACGGTGGCCGGCTACCAGGTGAGCGTGCTGCCGGACCGGCTGCTGGATCCCAGGTCCGCGGGCCAGAGCGTCCGGCTGACGGTCGTGGCCGCCTCGTCCGCCCAGCCGGTGCTGGTGGTGCCGGTGTCGGCGATCTCGGCGACCGCCGACGGCCGGACGGTCGTCACGGTGAGCGCGTCCGGCCAACGGCGTCAGGTCGAGGTGACGCCGGGAACGGTGGGGGGCGGCAGCGTGCAGGTCACCCCGGTGGCGGCCGGCGCGCTCAGCGAGGGCGAGCAGGTCATCGTCGGGGTCAAGGCGGTGGGCGGCCCGTGAGGACCGGCACCCGCACCGGCACCGCTACTGGCATGAGGACCGGCACCGGCACGAGCACCGGCACGTCGCCGCTCGGCCGGGGCGAGACGGTGGTGGAGTTCCGCCAGGTGGGGCTGACCTATCCCGGTCCGCCGCCGCACACCGCGCTCCGGCCCGCCGACCTGACGATCCGCCGGGGCGACTACGTGTCCGTCGTCGGCCCGTCGGGATCGGGGAAGTCCACCTTCCTGAACATCGTGGGGCTGCTCGACACGCCCACCACCGGGCGGTACCTGCTGGACGGCACGGACACCGTCGGACTGCCCGAAGCGGACCGGGCGGCACTGCGGGGGCGCAGCATCGGCTTCGTCTTCCAGTCCTTCCACCTGCTGCCGCACCGCTCGGCCGTGGAGAACGTCGCACTCGCCACGCTCTACACACCCGAATCGGCAGGCGCGTCGGACACACCGGTCGGACGCCGAGGCCGGGCCGCGGCCCGACGCGCGGAGGCCGCGCGCGCCCTGACGAAGGTCGGGCTGGGGGAGCGGCTCCACGCGCTGCCGAGCCGGCTGTCGGGAGGCGAGCGGCAACGGGTGGCGATCGCCCGCGCGCTGGTCGGCTCGCCGTCCCTGCTGCTGTGCGACGAGCCGACCGGCAACCTGGACTCCGCCACCGCCGCGTCGATCCTGCGGCTCCTCGAGGAACTGCACCGTGAGGGCCTGACGCTGCTGCTCATCACCCATGACCCGCAGGTCGCCGCCCGGGCGCGGCGCACCGTCACCGTCCGCGACGGCGTACTGAGCGCCGGCGCACCGAGCGACGACCCGCCGGGAGCCGACGTACCGGGCGACGACGTGCCGGGGCCCGGCGTGCCGAACGAGGAAGACCACGGGGTCCGGGCATGAGACGACGCCTCCGCGCGGTGCCGCGGTCCCGGCTCACCGTCCGCGACCTGCTGGCCGAATCGGCCGCGGGCGTGACCCAACGTCCGGCGCGCTCGGTCCTGACCGCCCTGGGAACCATCCTGGGCGTCGCCACCTTCGTGGCGATCCTCGGCCTCACCGCGACCACCAGCGCCCAGATCGACGACCGCTTCAACGCTCTGACGGCCACCGAGGTCACCGTCGAGGACGTGACCCCGGACCGGCCGGGACAGCCCGCCGTGGCCTTCCCGTCCGATGCCGACGCGCGCCTGACCCGGCTGCACGGCGTCCGGGCGGCCGGGGTGTACTGGCCTGTCGCCCTCGACGCCGGCGCGGTCCGCGCGGCCCCGGTCGGATCGCTCGACGGCGGTCCGCAGATCCAGGTGGTGGCGGCCTCCCCGGGTGCCCTGGCGGCGGCCGAACCGCACCTGGTCCAGGGAAGGACCTACGACCGGTGGGCCGAGGAGGGCACGCAGCGCGTCGCCGTCATCGGCTCGGGCATGGCGGCGCGGCTGGGCATCACCACCCTGGAGACCCGGCCCGCCGTGTTCATCGCCGGGACCCCATTCGTGGTGGTCGGCGTCATCGACGACGCCCGGCGCAAACCCGACCTGGTGCTGTCCGTCACCGTGCCACGCGGCACGGCCGCCCGGCTCTGGGGGAGCCCGACCGGTGAACGGGCGAAGATGCTCGTCACGACCGAGACCGGCGCGGCCCAGCAGGTCGCCGACGAGGCCCCGCTGGCACTCGACCCCGCCCACGCCGAGAACTTCAGGAGCGTCCCGCCGCCCGACCCCAAGGCCCTGCGCGCCGGCGTGACCTCCGACCTGGCACAGCTCTTCCTCCTCCTCGCGGGGATCTGCCTGGTCATCGGATCGGTCGGCATCGCCAACACCACACTGGTCGCGGTGCTGGAGCGGACCGCGGAGATCGGACTGCGCAGGGCCCTCGGTGCCAGAGGACGCCACATCACCGGTCAGTTCCTCGCGGAATCGGCCCTCCTGGGCCTCGTCGGCGGGCTGGTGGGGTCCTCACTGGGTGTGCTCACCGTCCTCGGTGTCGCGCTCGCCCGGGGCTGGACCCCCGTCATCGATCCCGCGACGGTCGTCGCGGCCCCCGCCGTCGGGCTGGCGACCGGCCTGCTCGCCGGCCTCTACCCCGCCTGGCGCGCCGCCCGCATCCAGCCGGCGGAAGCGCTGCGCCGGTAGCCCTGTCCGGCCGGGGCATCACGTTCGCCGGCCCGCCGACAGCGCCGCTGTCCCCTGACACGCACCACGTCGCGCGCGTCACGTCACGCACACACCACGTCGCG
>NZ_JBHTRF010000042.1:28977-33970 GCF_042796115.1 Kitasatospora sp. NPDC056446
CCGCACCACGTCGCGCGCACCACGTCGCGCGCACCACGTCGCGCGCACCACGTCGCGCGCACCACGTCGCGCGCACCACGTCGCGCGCACCACGTCGCGCGCACCACGTCACGCACACACCATCACACGCGTCACAGCACGCACATCACACCGCGGAGGAACCCGTCATGACAGCTCGTAGGAGAGTGCGGCTCGCGGCAGCCGGTGCGCTGCTGGCCACCGTGCTGCTGGCAACCGGCTGCTCCCACGGCGGGGGCGGCTCCGACGCCACGGGCTCGCCGATCGGTGAGCTCTCCGGGGCGGAGCCGTCGATCCCCCCGCTGATCCCCGACACCCCGGGCGACCCGTCCAAGCCGGTCGACTTCCAGGGAGGCGGCGGCTCGATGCGGCCCGACGGCACGATGATCCTCCCGCTGGACGCCTACCTCCGCTCCGACGACCAGAAGGTCCTGGCCACGGCACGGACCACCCTCGCGCAGGAGTGCATGCGCGCCCAGGGACTGGAACTGCCGTCCACCCTGGTGGACCGGTTCGGATCCCAGAACCCGAGCGCCTCGGTCATCTACGGGGTGATCGACATGGACAACGCCAAGGTCCTCGGCTACCGCATGGCCCCCGCCGTCCAGAACGCCGTCCAGAACGCCGCCCCGCCCGCGCAGGGCGGCGGCGACGTGTCCCAGGCCCAGGCGGCGGCCTACTTCGAGGACGCGAAGGCCGGCAAGCCCGGCTGCGCGGGCGAGGCCCGGGCCAAGCTCGGCACCAAGCCGATCGAGGACGCGCACGCCTACGTCCAGAACCTGAAGGCGGCCGCCCGTACCGCCGCCCGCCGGGACAGCCGGGTCACCAGGGCGACCGCCGCCTGGAGCGCCTGCATGAAGGCCACCGGCGTGGACTACGCCGACCCGACCGCCCCGGCGCACGACCGCTCCCTCCTCGGCAAGGGGCTGCCCACCCCTCCCGGCGCCTCGCTGCCGCCGCCCTCCCCGGCCGAGATCGCCGTGGCCGTGGCCGACGTCGGCTGCAAGCGGCAGGTGAACTACCTGCAGACGGTCACGCTGGTCACCGCGACCTACGAGAGGATCCTCATCGACAAGCACGCCCAGCAGCTCCACCAGGGCGAGCAGGAGTGGGAGAAGGTCATGAAGGCGGCGAACAAGGTCCTGGTGGCCCCCTGACCGGTACCGGTCCTCCGGGGTCGGCGGGCGGTCCGGGAGCCCGCCCGTGTGCGGGAGGGCCCCCGGACGGCCGGGCGGCGGTTACGGCCGCCAGATCACCGCGGTGTACCCGGGGCTGGTCGGCGTCGGGTAGCTGACCCGGACGCCGACGGCCAGGCCGGAGCTGTTGACGGCCACGGGGTAGGAGTTGCCCCCGGGGACCGTGTTCAGCTCGGTCTGGGCCGCGTCGGCGCCCCAGCGGAGGCCGTAGCGGTCCACCGACTGCGGCACCTTGTTCCCGGTGTACCCGACGCTGACACCGGCGTCGTTGACGGCGACGGCCGTGGTGTACTCGAAGTCGGCGCCGAGCGTCGTGGCGGTGCCGTCCGGGCTCCAACTCGTCGCCGTGTAGTCGATGTTGTCCGCACCTCCCTGCTTGCCGACGACGGTTCCCGCGGCGTTGACGGCGTTCGCCGTGGAGTGCCGGCCCAGGTCCGTGACGGTGCCGTCGGCCTTCCAGGTCATGGAGCGCCACTGGTCGTTCGCGGCACCCGTGGGCGTGCCCCGCCCGACCACCGTGCCGGCGTCGTTGATCTGGACGACCCACACGCCGGTGTAGGCCGAGGCGGGGTCCAGCGCGGTGGGAGTGCCGTTCGGACTCCACCGCACGGGGTGGGCGACGCCGGACGGCGAGTAGGACAGGCCGGCCACCGCGCCCGAGGCGTTGACCGAGAGGGCGTTGCTGTTGACGTCACCGTTCAGCGGAGGGAGCGCGACGGCTTGGCCGTCCGGGCCCCACTTCACCGCGTGGGAGGCCGCGCCGACGGCGGAGTGCCCGACCGCCGTCCCGGTACGGCTGACCGCGTGGATGTAGCCCCAGCCGGCGGTGTCCCCGGGCAGCAGCGGCAGCACGCTGACCGTGCCGGCGGGGGACCAGCGCACCGTGCGGTTCCCCGAGTAGCCGACGGCGCTGCCGTCGTTGCTGACACCCACGGCGCGGCCGTCCCGGTCCCCGGGCAGCAGCGGGAGGGCGGTGGGGCTGAGGTCCGCGTTCCAACGGACCGGGGTGTCCCGGTACTGCGTGTCGGTGACGAAGCCGACGATCACCCCGCTGTCGTTGACCGCGGTGGGATCGCTCCAGGCGGCGCCGGGCGGCAGGGGCAGGTCGACGGCCACACCGGCCGCGCCGGCCGGCGGATCGGTGTCGGCCGCGGCGCCGCCGGCCGTTCCCAGCGTGAGGGCGCCGATGGCGGCCAGGGCGACGGTGGCGGCGCCCGCGGACCGTAGGACTCGTATGCCGATGCTCATGACGTGCGTTCCTCGTCTCGTGGACTTCTTCGGAATGGCACTGTGGTGATGCTGTGTCATGTGTCGCATGGAGAGGTCCCGTGCGCCAACGCCGTTCGGCGCACAGGAGCTTCACCCAGTCTTCACGAAGCCCGGCGCGGGCGCAGCGGAATCCGGATCCCCGTGCGGGATTCGTCGACTGGCGCTCACAGCACGACCTCGCCCGATCCCGTGAACCGGCAGGCCGGAGCGCATGCCGACCTGCCCGCACCCGGACTCCTGCACCACGATGCGGGTCCCTCGCTCCCGCCTCCTGTGACGATGCGCGGCAGTTCGGATTTCCGGTACGGGACGGTGGGGCGAGGTCTAGGGTTCGACGTACTGGTCAGAGCGCTTCGGGGAGGCCGGGATGACGGGCGACACCTACAACGGACCTGCGCCGTCCCAGCACGGCGACCACAACACGCAGATCAACGACATGCGCCGGCTGTCGCCCGAGGCCTACACGCCGATCCCCTCGGATGCCGCGCATCACGGGGTGTCGAACATCCCTCGCAGGCTGTTCATCGGGCGAGACAGTGAACTGGCCCTGCTGGACCAGGCGTTCGCGCAGACGGGCGAGGTCGTGGTCCATGCCGTCCATGGCCTGGGCGGGATCGGCAAGAGCGCACTCGCCTACCACTGGGCCTCCCTGCGCGAGGAGCGCGTGCGGTGGCGGATCATCGCGGACACGGCGGCCGCGCTGGAGGCCGGGCTGGCCGGACTCGCCCGCAGCCTGAAACCCGTGCTGGCGGAGCTGCCCGACGAGCAGCAGGCGGAGCGCGTGGTGCAGTGGCTGGCCGGGAACGGCGGATGGCTGCTGGTGCTGGACAACGTCGACGACCCCGCCGACATCGCGGACCTGCTGGACCGTATCCCGCGAGGGCGGGTGCTGATCACCACCCGCCGTGCCGGCGGCTGGCACCACCACGCCACCACCGTCCGACTCGGGGTCCTCGCCGAGGACGACTCCGAGGGCCTGTTCGTCCGGGTCCTCACCCATGACGGACCGCGCGACAGCGAGGGCGCGGGGGCGGTGTGCGAGGAGGTGGGACATCTGGCGCTGGCCATCGAGCAGGCCGCCGCCTACTGTGCGCAGACCGGGGCCACCCCGAGTACGTACCTGAGGATGCTCACCGAGTCACCCGCCTACACCTTCACCGCCCGTGCGGAGGGCACGAAACCCGAGCGGACCGTCGCGCGTGTCTGGCGCCTGACCCTGGACCGTCTTGCCGACACTCCGCTCGCCGGGGACATCCTGCGGATCCTGGCCTGGTACGCCCCCGACCGTATCCCCCGCGACATCCTCACGCCCCTCGCCGACCTGCCAGAGGTCATCTCCGGGGTCGGCCGCCTCCTGGCCTACAACATGATCACCGACAACGGGGACGGCACACTCACCGTCCACCGCCTCGTCCAGGCCCTCGCCCGCACGTCCGACCCGAACGACCCTCACCGCCGGGCCGCCGACATCGACCGGGCCCGCGACCAGGCGACGTACCTTCTCGCGGAAGCCCTCCAGGGTGACGTCGAACTGCCTGAGAACTGGTCCCGTTACCGGGAGCTCCTTCCCCATGGCGACGCCCTCACCGCCCGGCACGATGCCGATCACGACACCGCCCGGACCGCCGACGTCCTTGGCCGGATCGCCGCATTTCGCCAGGCACAGGGAGCACCGGCAGCCGCGGTCCCCGCCTTCCGGCGCGTCGTCGCCGCCCGTGTACGGATCCTCGGCGGCAACCACCCCGACACCCTGGTCTCCCGCAACAATCTCGCCGGCGCCTACGAGTCGGCCGGCGACCTCGACCGCGCCATCCCGCTGTTCGAGCGCGTGCTCGACAACAGTGAGCGCGTCCTCGGAGACGACCACCCGCAGACCCTGATCACCCGCAACAATCTCGCCCGGGCCTACGAGTCGGCCGGCGACCTCGACCGCGCCATCCCGCTGTTCGAGCGCGTGCTCGACAGTAGTGAGCGCGTCTTCGGGGACGACCACCCGCAGACCCTGAACTTCCGCAACAACCTCGCCCACACCTATGCGACCGCGGGCGATCTGGAGGCTGCCACCGACCTGTTCGAGAGCGTCCTCGCCGACCGTGAAAGCGTCCTCGGGGACGATCACCCGCAGACCCTGACCAGCCGCAACAACCTCGCCGGCGTCTACGAGTCCGCGGGCGACCTGGAGGCTGCCACCGACCTGTACGAGAGCGTCCTCGCCGACCGCGAACGCGTCCTCGGCGGTGACCACCCCGACACCCTGTCCTCCCGCAACAACCTCGCCTACGCGTATCACTCCGCCGGGGACCTCGGCCGTGCCCTCCGCTTGTTCGAGCGAACGCTCACGGACAGCGAACGGGTCCTCGGCGGCGACCATCCCGACACCCTGGCTTCCCGCAACAACCTCGCCGGTGCCTACCAGGCGGCGGGCGACCTCCACCGTGCCACCGACCTGTACACGCGCCTCCTCGCCGACAACGAGCGCGTCCTCGGTGGTGACCACCCGCAGACCCTGA